>JAOUPL010000087.1 GCA_029879825.1 Candidatus Bathyarchaeota archaeon | reverse complement strand
CGGGTCAAATTTGTATTTTGGGGGAAGTTGTATGAGGAGGCATCCAAGTTTGCCGTTCAACAAAATAGGTCGAATCAGGTCGCAGAAACGGTTGAGATCCTCTTCAACGCCTTCCTTTAGGTTAAGCATTTTCTCATGAGTTATCAATTTGGGAAGCTTGGCGGAAAACACAAAGTCTTCTGAGGAATATTTTGCCCAGCCCATAACGGTTCCTTTGGAAGGATAGGCGTAGAATGTGGAGTCTATCTCGACTGTTTTGAAGACCTTTGAGTGTGCTTTCAACATGCTCTTTTCTTTCTTCTTGTAGAAAGGGCCGATCCAGTCTCTGTAGCTCCAGCCTGAGGTTCCAAGCAAAATGTTGTTCAATGTTTTCACCATGGCTTGAGCGACGCCAGTGTTTGAACTACCTCGTTGATGTTATTATAGGTTTTTTCGGGCAATTTCTCAAGCATGTGTGATGCATGGACTCGTTTGTCTTCAGTGAGATCGATGAGCTTCCATCCTTGATGGCGAATAAGTTCTTGCTTGTTGCTTGGGAACTTGGCATCTTCTCGGAGGACTTCCGTGAGTGAGGTTAAGCCAGTGGACTTGGTGACTTTAGGAAATTTTCCAGTCTGCTTGTAGATTTTGAAGCGTGCGGCGTCTTTATACATTCTGACGAAGTGGAAACTGACGGCTACTGTTTTGTGGTCTCCTTTGGACGCTTTTTTGTCGATTTTTCTAAGCTCTTCATCTGTTGGTTGGTAGATGTTGTGAGGACCTTTACCGAAAAGTCTTGAATATAGGATGTCGGACTTGCAGGCGGGTTCCTCGTCTTTTGAAAGGTCAACGCATTGGATCATGTTGCAATCTTGCATCGTTTTGATGAGGTCTGGGTTGAGGGGTTGTTTGGCACCTTTCACTTCTAATGCGATTCTGATGCCCTTCAGGTCTGTTGATGAAAAGAAGTTGCGTATGAGTTCAACATTGGTCTTTGTGGGGTGAAACGTTGCAGGTGTTTGTAGGTGGAGGATATCGGCTTTGAGGGTGGTGCAGATCGTGGTCATCTTTTCTAAGTCTTCAAATGCTTCTGGTGTCGGTTGGAACTTGTGCTTGTGAGTTAGCGCCTTGTTGCATCTTACTGCGAATTCGAAGTTTGGTGGGACTAATTTACGCCAAGATTCAACCAGGTTTAGGCTGGGTATTTCGTAGAAGGTTGAGTTCACCTCGACAAAGTCAAAGGCCCTTGAGTAGGCTACGAGAGGGTGCATCCCGGGCGCTTGAAAGTATGCCCATCCTCCTGCTCCGATGAGATACTTTGGCAAAGCGATGGTCCTCATAGGTTCTTAGGGGCTTGGAAATAGAAGAGAATATCGGTTTCACTTTCACTTGGGAGTCTCTGGACTTACAGAATATGTTTCTCCTAAATCTTTATGAGTTGTTGATTCGCTTTTTCGTACCCCTTAAGCGCCGTGACCGCGTTGTCTAGGAAATCTAAGAGAGTGTTAGCCCTCGGCATCCCGAAGCTGGATGAGGTTTTTCCGGGTTTTCAGAGCGGTGAGTTTGCGGTTTTGGTTGGGCGTCCTCTTTGCACTATGCTTTTGTTTCTTTTGAGTGTTCGATGTCAGTTGCCTTTCAGGAAGAGTGGGTTGAACTCTAGAGTTGTTTTCATTGATGGTGGAAACACCTTTGATACTTACGCTGTTTCGGCTATAGCCCAAGAATATGGTTTGGAGCCGAGGTCTGTGCTTGAGAAGATTTTGGTTTCGAGGGCTTTCACGGCGTATCAGCTGACAGCCTTGGTTTTTGAGAAGTTGGAGGAGGCTTTAATAAGATACAGGTCTAAGGTTGTCGTCGTTTCGGACATAACTGGGCTTTTTCTTGATCGTGATGTGCCCAAAATAGAGGGCAGGGACATCTTCCTCAAAATGACTCATTATCTTTCGGACTTGGCTTCTAGGAGGCGAGTTGTCATTGTCGCTTCATATTTTCCGCGTCCTTATTCAAGCAGAAGCCTCTTTCTGGAGGCGGTTTTGCTCGCAAGGGCGAGTACTGTGATAAGGTTCAAAGAGTTTGGAGGTGGTTTCAAGTTCGTTTTGGAGGATCATCCGAGTATTAAGCCTTCTACCATCGATTTTTCGTGTAGTTCGGTTACGATGGACATGTTTACGGAGGCCTAGCGAATGGGAAGAACTGTTCCTTCGTATCGTCAGGCGTTGGAAAGGGAAATTGAGAGGTGGAAAGGCTTCAGAAAAGGGTTGAGAAACAAGGATGCCGAGGCTTTCGATCGAATGATGAATGCTTGCAGGCTGTTTGCGTCTGCGGGGAGCATGGCTACGAGGCCTGTTTTGCTTGAAGCGATGTTGATGTCGATTTTGCTTAATCAAGAGAAGGCCATAATGGAGATCAGAGAGAAACTTGACAAGCTGGAAAAACAACTTAGCGAGCCTTAAGCCGCTTCGAGGCTGGCTCCTCGATGTGTATCCTTCCGGTTCCGGCGAGATGACAGTGTGGATCATAGCAGAGAATGGTGAACGGGTAAGGCTCACAGACGAGTTTCGGCCCAAAATTTATGTTTCTGGCAGGATGGCAGATCTGTCTAAGCTGACTGCTCAGCTTGCAACTAGTGAGTCTGTGGCTGGCTGGCGATATGTCGAAAAGTATGCTGATTTTATGGAAAACAGGAGGTCAAGGGTGTTGGAGATTACTGCAACGGATTGTCGTAGGATACCTTACTTTGCTCGTGAACTGTTGAGGCTTGGTGGATACCGGAATTTTAGGCTGCATAATGTTGATGTTTCTGACGCTCAGACGTATTTTTATGATAGGGATATTTTTCCGCTTGCTTTTTTAGGGGTCACTGTTCAGGGTGGTAGGCTTGCTTATTGGTTGTTGGATTCTGTGGAAAGCGTTGATTATGCGGTTCCTCCTTTTCGCTTGATGTCAATGCGTGTTGAAGTAGCCACGGAGGGAACTATCCCCAGCTTCAACGATCCAATCAAAAGCATAATCCTTGAAATGAATGGAAAAAGGATTGTTATTGACAAAGGGAATGAGGGCGAAAAAATCCTTGAAATGGTGGAAGTCGTCAAAGAAAAGGATCCTGACATCATCTTGACCCGATGTGGGGATTCATTTTTTTTCCCGTATCTTGCTCATAGAGCGTTAGTGAATGGAGTTCTCTACAAGCTTGTTCTGGGAAGAGAGGATTTTCCTCTGAGGGCTATGAAGAGAAGTGGGATAACTTTCTTTTCCTATGGAAGGGTTTACTTTAAGGCGCCTATGCGCAGGCTTTATGGGAGAATCCACATCGACGAGGAGAACACGTTTATTTATTCTGCGTGTGGGCTTGATGGGTTAATTGAGGTTTCGAGGACTTGTAGGGTTCCTTTGCATAGGGCTGCGAGGGCCAGTATTGGCACGATTATGTCTTCTTTGCAGCTTTATCAGGCTGTTAAGGATGGTATTCTGGTTCCTTGGAAGAAACGGGAACCTGAGGCTTTTAAGTCGGCTTGGGAGCTGCTTGTAGCTGATAGGGGAGGTTTCATTTTTGAGCCGAAGCTGGGCCTGCACGACTGGGTTGCTGAAGTTGACTTTTCCTCTATGTATCCGACTTTGATGGCGAAGCGGAACATTTCAGCTGAAACCGTGCTTTGCAAATGTTGTCCAGACTCGTCGTTGAGGGTGCCTGAGCTTGAGTATAACGTGTGTCAGAAGCGGGAAGGCATAGTGCCGAGAACTTTGAAGATGATATTGAAGAAGCGAGAGGTTTACAAGCGTATGAGAAACGACGCTGAAGACCCGAAGATGAGGCAGATGTACCATCGTAGGCAGAATGCTCTCAAGTGGATCTTGGTGACTTGTTTCGGTTATTTGGGTTACAGGAATGCTCGTTTTAGCAAGGTTGATGCTCACATTGCGGTTTGTGCTTTCGCTAGGGATGCTTTGTTGAAGACTGTGCGTATGGCTGAGGAGAGGGGTTTTGAGGTGGTTCACGGCATCGTTGATTCTTTGTGGCTTAAGAAAGAAGGGATGTGTCCGAGAGAGTTCGTTGACTTCTGTAAAGACGTTTCTAAAGAAATTGGTGTCCAGCTTAACATGGAGGGCAGATATCGATGGATTGTTTTTCTTCCGTCTAGGATGCATGTGGATGTTCCTGTTCTTAACCGGTACTATGGGGTGTTTGAATCTGGCAAAATCAAGGTGAGGGGCATTGAGGCGGTGAGGCGGGATACAGCGCCCTTCATTAAGAGAGCTCAGATGGATATGATAGGGATTCTTGCGAAGGCATGGAACGCTGAGGCGTTTGTGAAGAGGATTCCTGAGGCGGTGGATGTTTTGTGGGGTTATGCGGAGAAGCTGAGGAAGAGAGATGTTGATGTGCGAGATTTGATTGTTTCGAAGCAGCTTTCTATGCATCCAGACAGGTATGCTCATGATGTTTTTCAGGCTGTAGCTGCCAAGCAGTTGATGAAGGAGGGCATAGCGGTTTCGGGGGGACAGACTGTTCGGTACTTGATAACTGACGCTGAAAACAGAAGGGCAAATAAACGTGTGAAAGCTGCGGAACTAGTTAACACTGAAACCCGTTTTGACGCCGAAAAATATGTTGACATGCTGATTTTGGCGGGAGCTAATATTCTTAGCCCATTTGGATATACCGAAGAAGCGTTGAAAGATCAGATAGTTTATGGCGAGAAGCAGACGGTGCTGCAACCCGTTTTAACAACAACATAAAATGAGGGAGAGTGATGTTTGAACCTCCGCGCGCGTTAAACATGTCTGGCAATAATGGCTAGTAGGCCGGTCAAAATGGCTATGGCAGCGCCTATTGCGCCCCCTACCAAATATGCTACAAATCCAAAGATGAGCAGGAATATTCCCCCAGTGGTTGCTCTTTTGCCTCCAGCCTTTGTCATTCGCGCGGCACCCAAGATCAGGAACCCCAGAATGCCAAGAATCCCAGCACTTACCATGCCTGTGAGGCCTTTAATGGGCTTTTCCAAGATTTCTGGTATATAACCAAGAAAGCTGAAGACGGCAAATAAAATGCATACGATCCCTGCGATTAGACCAAGGATCCAAACCGCCTCATAAAGCGTTCTCTTTACCATTTTGATCCCATAAATTAGATTACTGCCATAAAGATCCTTTCTGCTTTATGAATTTCAAATTTTGATGTTATATCAACGTTGTTTGGGTTATCTACGCTG
>JAOUPL010000086.1 GCA_029879825.1 Candidatus Bathyarchaeota archaeon | reverse complement strand
CTGATGCTTGTTTCAGCAAGGACAGCCCCGAAATCCGGAGGTGTAGACGACATCCTGACAACGGTTGTCTTTGGAAAAGAAAAAGAAGCTTTGGCGGAGGAAATGGATAAAATATGTGAAGAAAGAAAAATCGATGGCTTCAAGCGAGACGCCAAGAACGTGAGGGATTCCGAGGCTGCAGTGCTGGTAGGAGTTCAGGGAACATGGAGTCTCAGAATGGACTGCGGAGCCTGCGGCTACGCCACTTGCAGTGAATTCGATGAAGCAGAGAAAAAGGCGGGTCTAGACTTCGTGGGGCCAACTTGTATTTTCAAAGCTCTTGATCTTGGAATTGCGTTAGGGTCTGCCGCGAAAACAGCTAGTCTTCTTAATGTTGACAACCGGATAATGTATCGGATTGGAACCGCGGCGAAGCGGCTGAATTTACTGCCTGGAGCAACGGTTATTATTGGGATTCCGATTTCTGCGAAGGGCAAAAGCATCTACTTCGACAGGCACTAGAAAGGCACAGGCTCAAGTGCAAACGCCAGAACACATATTATCAAGAACTAGGCACTGGACTCCTTGGCAAGAGGTGAGAACATGCTCCTGTTGAATCCCCACAAATACACCCGTGAGTATCCGGATGAAGAATCCCTTGACATCATGCTGAAGACGATAGAATTCTTTGAGAACAAAGGAAAGGTCAAGCTGAAGAATGACGACCATGATAGAGTCTGGTATCAGGACTTTCTAGATTTTGTGAAAAAAGAGGAGATCTTTGCCAAGCTGTTGACGCCAAAGGAATATGGTGATGCCGACTCCCGTTGGGATACTTGGCGCATAATGGGGCTCAATGAGATACTTGCCTTCTATGGGCTGCATTACTGGTATACTTGGCAGGTTTCCATTCTCGGATTAGGTCCGATATGGATGAGCAAGAATGAGGACGTGAAGAAGAAGACCGCCCAGCTGCTCAAGGACGGCGGGATTTTCGGTTTTGGCCTGAGTGAGAAAGAACACGGCGCAGATCTTTATTCAACGGAAACGTTGCTTAAGGTACTTGGCGATGGCAGGTACGAGGCTAAGGGCAGCAAGTACTATATCGGCAACGGAAACAAAGCCAGCCTCGTCTCCATTTTCGCGAAGACAGACAAACCCAGCGACTCAGAAGATGAGAAGTATGGCAACTATGTCTTCTTTGTAGTAGACTCCCAACACGAGAAATACGAGTGTGTGAGAAACTTGGTGAATGCTCAGTCGTACGTTGCTGAATTCAGGCTCGACGATTATCCCATAACTGAAGCAGACATCCTCTCGAAAGGGCGAGACGCATGGGATTGTACGCTCAACACGGTTAACGTAGGCAAGTTTAACCTTGGCTGGGCGTCGATTGGGATCTGCACCCACGCGTTTTACGAGGCTATCACCCACGCTGCCAACCGCAACCTCTACGGTGTGTATGTCACGGACTTCCCGCACATCAGACAGTTGTTCGTAGATGCATACGCACGTCTTGTAGCAATGAAACTGTTCGTCCTACGTGCCGGAGACTACATGCGAACTGCCTCTCCTAAAGACAGGCGATACATCCTCTACAATAGCATAGTCAAGATGAAAGTGACGAGTCAGGGAGAGGATGTAATCAACCTGCTGTGGGATGTCATTGCCGCCCGCGGATTTGAAGCAGAAACATACTTCTCCCAAGCAGCAAGAGACATTCGAGCGTTGCCGAAGCTGGAAGGAACGGTTCACGTGAACATGGCGCAGATCATCAAGTTCATGCCTGCCTACTTCTTCATGCCGGAAGAGTTCCCCGAGATTCCAAAGGTTGATGATGCCAAAGACGATGATTTTCTCTTCAATCAAGGCATTACGAAGGGTCTTAGCCTAATCCGATTTCATGACTACAGAATCGCTTATGACAGTGTCGATCTTCCGAACGTGAACATCTTCAAGAAACAGTTGGAAGTCTTCGTCGAGTTCATGTCTCAAGCAACCCCAGATGATGAACAGGCAAAGGACCTTGACTTCTTGTTGAATTTGGGCGAACTATTCACACTGGTAGTATATGGGCAATTGATCATTGAGAATGCAAGAATCTACGACATAGGTAACTCCCTGCTCGACCAAATCTTTGACTTCATAATTCGCGACTTCTCCATGTACGCTCTTCAGCTCTACTCCAAACAGAGTGTTACTGAGCGACAGCAGGAGATTCTACTTCGAATGATCAAGAAGCCGCATGTCGACAAAAAGCGCTTCGAAACCGTGTGGAAAGAGGTCTACTCTCTAAACGGCTTGTATGAGATGAGAAAGTAGTGGACCCATCATGGGCTTTGCGACCTTGATACTGACTTTATTCTAAGTCAAATTTGGGAGTTCCTCAGCAAACTATGAACAGCGCGCGCAGTTGTGGCAATAAGATGAAATTGTGGAAAACTACTCAGGGAATAGTCTTAGAGGTGTACGTTAAGACGAATTCAAAGAAATTCCAGATAAAGACCGAGGAAGGCGAACTCGTAGTGTTTTGTCGAGAAACTCCAGTGAAGGGTAGAGTCAACAGAGAGTTGATGAAGGAACTTTCAAGACTTTTTAAGAGAAGAGTAGAGATTCTGTCTGGTTTTAGTTCAAGACGAAAGAAATTTTTGGTCAGGGACATTGAAGCGAAGGAAGTCGAACAGATCTTAGTTGATGTCACGACTGCACATGGCAACTAGCCGCCATCCGAAGTTTATTCTCCCATAATCTGTAAGATTAAGTTTCTAACTCGGCTGCGGACGTCTAACTCCATGAAAACAATTTGTTGCCAGGTTCCCAAAGTCAATCTTCCATTGGCAAACGGCACCGTTAGACTGGGTCCTATTAGAGAAGCTCTCACGTGCGAATGCCCGTTACCATCATGCCATCTTTTCTCGTGTTCGTACACCAAATTTTTGGGCGCTACACGCTCAAGTAAATTTGGAAAGTCTTTCAACAGTCCCGGTTCATATTCGATTGTTGTTAACGCTCCTGTGGATCCAGGAACGAAAACCGTTACAATTCCATTCTTTAATTTAGTTTCACCCACAGCGTCAGCAACTGCGCGGGTAACATCTAAAATGTCACCTTCTCCTCTAGTGTGGATTGAAAGTTCCTTTGTTTTTACATTCAAATCTAAAACCTCCTAGAACCTAACGACTGTAATTCACCATTGTTATCTATTTAAAATGCGCGCGAAATCGGAAGCAAATAAGCACAAAACGGGCTTACTGCGTGCGCGCCAGAAAGGTTCAAAAGTGAAGTTTATATTTTAGTTCTTTCTTCTTAAATGCGATTTTGCATTCTGTTAGGTGACACTTATGGCATCTATTAAAGAATTGCCGACGCGCCCGGCAACCAGATTTGAAAGAATTGGCGCACACACCCACATCAAAGGTTTGGGATTAGATGAAAACTTGAAAGCAGTTAGAATAAAGGACGGAATGGTTGGTCAAGAAAGAGCTAGAGAAGCTGCTGGTCTTGTTGTTCAGATGATAAAAGAGGGAAAGTTGAGCGGCAAAACCGTAATTTTCGCTGGTCCCCCTGGAACAGGAAAGACAGCGATCGCGGTGGCAATATCCAAAGAACTGGGCGAGAATGTCCCCTTCATCCAGATGAGTGGAAGTGAAATATACAGTAGCGAACGCAAGAAAACGGAGATCCTCATCGAAGCCATAAGGAAATGCATAGGAGTGGAGATTCATGAGATGCGCAAAGTCTACGAAGGAGAACTTACCAGCATGGACATAAAAACCGCCTCCCACCCCTACAATCCTTACCAAAAGGTTCCCGAAAGCATAAGACTCACACTGAAAACTCAGGATGAGGAGAAAACCATCGAAGCAGGGTCTACCATAGCCCAACAGGTCATTCAGGAGAACATATCAGAAGGATATATAATTCAAATCGACGCGGAAACTGGAAGAGTAGTTAATCTAGGCGTAAGTATGGAAAGCACTAAAGGACAAACCTATGACATAGACACTAGGAAAAAAATCCCTCGCCCCCAAGGAAAGGTGCTTAAAGAGAAAGAGTTCGTTTACACTTTAACCTTGGCAGGTATGGACGAAATTAATGCCCGCCAAAGAATGGGGGGAGGAATCTTTTCCCTGTTCATGGGAGGCGCACAGACCAAAGAAATAGACACCGAAATCCGCACAGCCGTGGACGAAGCAGTAAAAAAAATGGTAGACGAAGAAAAAGCTTTCATCCATCCAGGCGTCTTATTCATTGATGACTCGCATCTCCTAGATTTGGAAGCATTCAGCTTCTTAGGTAGAGCTATCGAAAGCGAGCTTGTACCCATCATCATCCTAGCTACCAACCGAGGCGTCACCACAATCCGTGGCACCGATGTCAAAAGTCCAATGGGATTCCCTCTCGACCTTGTTGACCGGTCAGTAATCATCGGGACTGAGGATTACGATGCCGACAGCATTCGCGAAATCCTGAAAACACGATCTAAAGAGGAAAAAATAGACATTAAAGAAAACGCGTTAGAAAAAATCACAGAAGTTGGGGCTAAGACCTCTCTGCGATACTCGGTTCAACTGTTGAGTTTAGCTGCTCAAAACGCTAAAAGTGCTAAACGCAAAGATGTTACCGTCAAAGATGTAGAACGAGTCAGCAATCTGTTCATGGATGTCTCTGAAGCCACACAGCATCTCAAAAAATATGATGATAAAATGATGGTTCACTGACAACGCGCATCTTGAACCTTTTTGTTACAACGCTTGTACTATTCAAAGACTTGAAACGGAGATGATACTCTTATCCCCTGGAGAGGTTTTGACTAGAGAATTTTACGAGAGAGACCCAGAGACCGTTGCAAAGGAGTTATTGGGTAAGAAGTTGATCAGAAAATTAGACAAGAACTTACTAGAAGGTATCATAGTAGAGACCGAAGCTTATTATGGCTTACATGACCCAGCCTCTCGTGCTTATCACGGCATAAAAAATTATAACAAGCCTATGTGGAACGAGCCGGGAAGAGCCTTTATCTATAATGTCCACAGATATTGGATGTTCAATATAGTTGCTCACAAGCTGAACCAGATAGGCGCTGTTTTGATTAGAGCCGTGGAGCCGACGAAAGGAACAGAGATTATGAAGAAAAATAGACCAGTAAAAAAACCGTTTAACCTAACGAACGGCCCTGGAAAACTCACAGTAGCCTTAAAGATCAATAAGGACTTAAA
>JAOUPL010000085.1 GCA_029879825.1 Candidatus Bathyarchaeota archaeon | reverse complement strand
ATAGCCTTACAACGTGTTCACACCCTCTTCCGTCTAGCCAGAGAAGTCATTCATGAAGACCCCGAACTGGCGCAACGCTACGTGAAGATTGCGAGGAAAATAGCCATGGGAACCAAACTGCGGCTCCCCAGGGAGTATAGGCGCCTCGTTTGTAGAAACTGTAAAAGCTTTATTTTACCAGGTGTAAACTGTCGTGTTCGCATCCAATCAAGAAGGGGGCCTCACGTGGTTATAACATGCTTAAACTGCGGCAAGCACTCGCGTATACCCCTAAAAGGCAGGGAGAAATAGTGATAACGCCGAAGATGAAGCGCCGAATAAAGCGGGAGCTTAGCGCCGAGAAGCCAACAGTATGGGTTGGAAAGGAAGGGGCAACGCCGCAGATAGTGAACGAAATCTCTAGGCAACTGGATAAAAGGGAAATTGTGAAGGCAAAAATCCTAAGAAGTGCGCTCAAAGATGAAGAAGCCAAAAGCGTTGCATCAAAAATCGCGCAGCAAACAAATTCATCTCTGATCGAAGTTCGAGGTCACACCTTTCTACTCTACAAACGTCGGGAAAAAAGGTAAAATCTTTATAACCACGTAAGAGCTTGTTTTCTCAACCACGAAACTAATATAAGACAAGTCTTTTCCCTTACTGAAGGAAAAAATTAGGAAGAAAGAGTCTTGCCGACACCATACGACGTCCCTCCACCAGCTCTTATCGATAGGTTAGCTCGCTATCTAAGGGAAGAAGTAGATGCAATAGTTCCACCAACCTGGGCTTCCTTTGTGAAAACAGGTTCCCACGCTCGAAGACCCCCCCAGAACCCAGATTGGTGGTTCACCAGATGCGCCTCGCTTCTACGTAAAATCTATGTGAAGGGCCCGATTGGTATAGAACGACTCCGCTCAGAATACGGGGGCAGAATCGATGAAGGAGTAAGACCGGAACACGCCAGGAAGGGCGGCGGCGCAATCATCAGAAAGGCCTTACAACAACTTCAGAATGCAGGTCTTGTGGAACCTCTAAGGAACAGAGGGAGAGTAGTCACTGGCGAGGGAAGACAATTGCTAGACAGGCTTTCAACTGAAATTAGAAAGAATCTGGAGAAAACTCAGCCTGAGCTTGGGAAGTATTAGGTGTGGGGAATGAGCGAGGAAGAAATTGAGGAGCTACGAAGAAGAAGGCTACTTCAGCTACGGAGGCGACTGGCGGAGGAGCAACAGCAGGTTCAAGTGCAAGAGCAAATCGAGATTCAAAAGCAAGCTTTGCTTCGCAGAATACTTACCCCTGACGCCAGAAGTCGTCTCACAAACCTTAAAATGGTTAAACCAGAATTCGCTCAACAGCTTGAACTACAGTTGATCCAGCTTGCACAGCAAGGAAAAATAAACATCCCAATTACCGATGAGCAGTTAAAAGAAATTCTTGTGAGGATACAATCCGGTCGCCGAGATTTAAAAATCAGGAGGGTTTAGAGACGGCGCGAAACAAACCACCCGCAAAAAAACGCAGACTTGCAAAGGCTGGAAAACAGAAGAAACCGGTTCCAACATGGGTCATCGCTAAAACAGTCGGGCGGGTGAGAACAAACCCGAAAAGAAGACGTTGGCACCAAAGAAAGATAAAGGCTTGAGGGAAACGTGAATGGAAGAGACTGTTGAAGCCGCTGAGGAAGTTGAGGAGGAAGAATGGGAAGCCGAGGGAACAGAAGAAGATGTAGAAAAGGAAGAAGTTCCCGAGGAGGAGATTGAAGAGGCTGAAGAGGCGGAGGAAGAAGAGGAAATCGTAGAAGTTGAGGAAGAAAGAAAAGTTGAAAAGAAGGAGGAATTAGAGGAGGAAATCGTTGAGGAAAAATTTTACACGATCCCTCTAGGCAAGGCTTGGATTTCCCCGCGGAAAAAGCGAGCGCCAAAAGCTATGCGCATTATTAGGGGTTTTATTGAGAAACATATGAAAATCAGAACCGAAGCCGAAGGTGAGGAAGAAGCTGAGTTCTTAGTTATCAGCAATGAGGTGAACGAAAAAATTTGGAGCAGGGGGATCGAAAAACCGCCGCGAAAAATCAAAGTTCGCGCGGTCAAAGACAAGGAAGGAGTAATCACAGTTCATCTGGCAGAAGGAGACTGACGCTTGCCGCTGTTCCTTTTCAATCTTTTCGGTAGCGCTAGCATAGGAGTCTATTCTCTTGCCACCGACAAAATGTTGATTTTTCCCCCGCAGTTTCCCGAGACTAAAGCGCAAAAAGTTGGGGAGTGGTTGAAAGTAAAGGTCGTTGGCACAACGATCGGCAAATCGGTGCTCATAGGTGCCCTGGCCTGCGCGAACTCCAATGGTATGGTTCTTTCTCCATTTGCTCAGGAAAAGGAAATCGAAGCTGTTAAATCGGCCTCAGATATTAACGTCACTGTTATGAACACCAAAAAAACAGCTTACGGAAATTTGATCTTGGCGAACGATTATGGAGCAATTGTTGACCCCAGACTGGGAAAGAGGGACGTGACCCGGATAGGGGACACGCTGGGCGTTGAAGTCGTGGCTGGAGAAATAGCGGGGCTGCCATACGTTGGTTCTCTTGCCGCCGCCACAAACAAAGGTGTGTTGGCTCATCCCTTGCTTAAGGAGGAGGAGCAAAAGATTTTGAAGGACGTGTTGAAGGTTCATGTAGATGTAGGAACCATTAACTGTGGAATACCTTATGTTGCCACTGGGCTCATAGGAAACAAATATGGGGCTGTGGCTGGTTTTATGACAACTGGGCCTGAACTGTTCATAATTGGGCAGGCTCTCGACGTGGTGAAGGAAAATGAGTGAGGTCAAAGTTTTCCGAGTGACCGGTGAGATTAGGAAACCGAACTTTCAAACAGACTTTCGTAAAGAGGTTCGGGCTTTAAAACCGGAAGACGCCGTGGAAAAGGTCTACATGGATTTGGGTAGTAAACACAGAGTCAAACGCTTTCAGATTAGGATTGTGAAGGTGGAGGAGATAAGTCCAGAGAAAATTGAAAGTCCCTCGGTGAAGAAACTAACTCTAGGAGAAAAAGAAAGTGTCCGTTGAAGAAGAGACATTCCGCAGACTAGTTGTTGAGCTTCGAATTTTGGAGGAAACCGCCGAGGAGTTGCAGTCAAGGGTAAATCTTGTGAACGCCGCCTTAACTGAGCTCAGGGTTTCAAGCATGACCTTGGAAGGATTAGAGAAGGAGAAGAAAGACGCGCAGCTTTTCGTTCCCATAGGAGGAGGCTCCTACATAAAAGCCAATTTGGAAAGCGCAGACAAGGTTCTAGTGGGGATAGGAGCCGACGTAGCCCTTGAAAAGACAATGAAAGAAGCCAAAGAAAACTTGGGAAACCGCATAGCCGAACTGGAAAAAACAAGAACGTCTCTTGGACAGCAATTTGGTCAAGTCATAGAAAAAATTCGGGAAGACAGAACTAGACTTGATGAACTAACGGCGAAACTGAGGGAAGGAGAGAGGGCAGAAGGTGTTCGAAAAGCTAAGAAAAGGACTTAGCAGCGTCGTTAACAAGATCGTAATCACAGAACTGAAAGCCGAAAAACTTCGCCCAATTTTAGAGGACTTTAAGCTAAACCTCGTCGAAAACGATGTGGCGTTGCCTGTTGCCGATTTCATCTGTGGAGAGATGGAAAAGCGGCTAGAAGGGGTTCAGGTAAAACGGCTAGAGGATCGAAAAGAAATCGTGAAAACGAGGCTCCACGAAATCTTGCTTGAAATTTTGACAACGAAGGAAGAGATCAACCTGCTGGAGAATGTTGAAAGAAAGCGAAAGATGAAGGAGCCTTACTCAATTCTTTTTGTAGGAATCAACGGAACCGGCAAAACCACAAGCATAGCCAAAGTTGCCGAGTTTCTGATGAAGAAAGGGCACTCTGTTGTCCTCGCCTGTAGCGACACCTACCGCGCCGGATCCATTGAACAGTTGGAGGAACACGCCAAAAGATTAGGAGTGCGTATGATAAAGCACAAGTATGGAGCCGATCCAGCATCTGTGGCCTACGACGCCATCAGCCATGCCAAGGCTCGCGGAATAAACGTGGTGCTCATCGACACTGCTGGACGCATTCAAACAGACCGGAATCTCATGAATGAGCTTGGAAAGATAAAGAGAGTTATCAGCCCAGACATCACTATCCTCACAGTGGATGCTCTCACTGGAAACGACGCTGTTATGCAGGCTGAGGAGTTTCATAAAAGCGTGGGCATTGACGGAACAATCTTGACGAAGGTTGACGCCGACGTGAAGGGCGGAGCGGCTCTAAGCGTAACCTACGTGACTCGCAAGCCCATCGTTTTTATTGGAACCGGTCAAACATACAAAGACCTGCAAGACTTCGACCCTGAACAGTTTACACAAATGATTTTGAAATAGAAAAGACTCTGCCAGATGTTTGTTAGCAAAAGATTTTACGTTTTGGCCAAAAGTTTTAGCAGAATTCCCTTTGCGGAGTATAGCCTGTTTTCGCTTTGGTCATAGATTATGGAGTTTGGGCTCTCCACCAGATCGCCAGTTATTTCGTAGCCTCTGTGAATGGGCATGTCATGCATTATTAGGGCGTCGCTGCCCTTCAACAGTTCCTTATTGACTTGATAAGGCATCATCAGTTTGGTTCTCTTGTCCTTTTCTTCCTTAAACTTCGGATCCAAGAAAAATTCCATATCCACCCACGTGTCGGTGTAAACTATGTCGCAGCCTTCTACAGCCCCTTTAACGTTTCTAGTGGTCTTGTATAAGCCGGTTCGTTTGGCTTTTTCAAGAAGTTCCTTGTCAAGGGAAGATTCGTTCACTATAGGCGTAACTGTGATAATTTCCATCCCCACCTTAGTGCAACCCTCTATCAAGGAGTTGCACACGTTGTTGTGGACTCCAATGTAGACAAGCTTCAGTCCTTCTAGGCGGCCTTTTTTTTCCTTTATTGTCATCAGGTCGGAGATGGCTTGGCAGGGATGATATTTTTCGTCGCATCCGTTTATGATCGGAACTCTAGACACGTCAGCCATGGCGCTCAGGTCTGCGTGTTTGAATAATCGCGCCATGATACAGTCGACGTTTCTTGAAAGATATCTTGTCTCGTCTCTGATATCCGCTAGGACGAGGTTCGTGGTTCTCCAATCCAGATAGATGGCATGTCCTCCAAGCTGGGTCATAGCTACCTCAAAGGAGGTCCTTGTTCTAGTGGAGGTTTTCTGAAAAATCATAGCCAAAGATTTGT
>JAOUPL010000028.1 GCA_029879825.1 Candidatus Bathyarchaeota archaeon | reverse complement strand
GAGTCGTTGACAAGCCAATGTCCCTTATAATGATGCCCTCCAAGCGCCTCGATAAGGTCGTGAACCATGTTTGCTCCTGTGCTTACAACTACATCAACTAGTTTTTTCCGAATAATGTCAGAGATGACGGTGCGTAATCCAGCGGGAACAACTGCTCCGGCGATGGCGAGAAAGATTGTGCATTCGTCGTCTCGAGTCATTCGTTCGAAAATGTCACAGGCAGTTGATAATCTTCCAGCTCCAAAACAGCCTGAATTGCCGAATTGCTGGATGAGTTCGTTAACGGTCATTTCAGAGTTAAGTTTCATGTGCACTACGGGTTCTCGAAGGAAATCTTCACGTTTCATTTTGTTCTCCTCATTGTGTCATAGTGTATGGTATTCATAAATGAAAGTATTTCCCTATCGTATCATTTGTGGTTTGCATGTGGCTTGGATCGGAACAATTGCAGAAGAATGCAAAAATTGAATATTCAAGGTTCATGAAGAGGACTAAAGCCAAGGCTAGGGAAATTGCCTAGAAAAAGTTGACTTAATTGACGAAACTTGAGAGGTTCGAAGACTAGAAATCCGAGTTATTCAGCTTCGTCTTCTTCCGCTGTCTCTTCCTCTTCTGCTTCTTCGACTTCCTTTGCTTCTGCTTCTCCAACTACTTCGGCTTCAGCAAACCGCCGGCTTATCCTCGTTATCTTGATTCGCACGTGGTCTCCGGGTTTAGTGTTTGGGACGAAGGTTACGAGGCCTTTGATTCTTGTTATGCCTTCTCCTCGGCGGCTGGTCTCTTGAATTTCCACGTCATATTCTTTTCCCACCTCAACAGGCTTTGGAGGAAATCCTCGGTCGAATCCTCTTCTTTCTCCTCTTCCTCTTCTTTCATACCGCATTTTTTCACCTCTCCATCATTTATGAAAATTCTTCATTCATTTACAAGATGGTTAGTTTTCCGTATCTTCCCACGTTTAGTTGAATTTCTCCTCTGAAAGATCTGATATATCCGTTTTCGATTCTTACTGTGTCGTCGACGTTGACTTGATCGATTTGTTCGTTCCATAGTGTTAGTTTTATTGTGCCTGTGTCGTCTTTGACTATGGCGTCGGCAACACTGTATGTTTCGTTTCTGTATCTTGAACTAACCTCGCGGGTTTCTGATTTTTGGATTACTTTTGCTTCAACGTCTACTCTTCGCATTTCATCTCTTAGGTCCTTAATTTTCAGAATTCTTCCTCCCGTTTCATTTAAATTTTTTCCGCGATTCCCTGCTTCGCTTTCACTGGTGCTCCTTGGAAAGGTATGGAAGCATATCGCTGTTGCCCCTTTCGTACACGTCTCTGCATCTACTCTTTCGTCCCTTATCGCGGAACCAGCCGCCAAAACAGAACCAGCCTCGCCGTCAAAACGACTTTACGCGTAGCTCCGTTTTGTTGGGCCGGTGATGATGAAGGGGTATTAATGTCGGATATAAGTTTTGCTACATGAAGTTTCGGAGTTTTCTGGTAGAAGCTGGCAAGGGTTCTAGACGGACAAGAAGATAGCTTACACCTTACTCGTATCGTAAGGCTTCCACGGGATCAAGTTTTGCAGCTTTTCTAGCTGGATACAAGCCAAAAAGTATGCAGATGGCTATTCCAAAAACTACGGCGATGATTACCCATGACCAAGAAAAAATGGGGGCGATAGCTACGCGTTCCACTTCTGGGCTTCTAAGCCAATCTGGTTGAAACGCAGCAAAACGAGCTATGATATAACTCAGAACATGGGCAAGCCCGAAACCCGACGGCACACCTATTAGGCTGCCCACAAGACCTATCAATAGAGATTCGGCTAGAAACATTGTTAAGATGGTTCTACTTTTCGCTCCAATTGCTTTTAGTATCCCTATTTCGCGGGTTCTCTCCATCACAGAGACGGTCATGATGTTCATTATTCCGATTCCTGCGACGAGGAGAGAAATAGAAGCTATGGCGGTGAGGAAGATTTGAACCGTGCCCAATATCAGATCGACTTGTTGTATAAAGCTTAGCGGCACAAGAACAGTAATTTGGTATGGAGGAAACAGAGCATCGATTTCTTCCGCAACATTTTCAGAAAACTCTGGGTCGGGAACCTTAACAAAGATCAAATCTACAAGACTAGTTTCATAAATCTTTCTGGCAGTGTCTAGAGGCAGAAAAACCCAATAGTCAAAGTTTGTTAGCCCTGATGTGCCTCCTTCTTGCAATGTTCCAGCAACTGTAAAACTGTAGTTTTCATATTCAACGGATGGGGGTATAGTTTGTTTCGGAATGCTTAGGGTCACGTTAATCTTTTCTCTGGGAAAGGCGAAGGCTGTTTCTGTTTTATTTGGATAGTTGACTTTGTAGCCAATAATCAGCGTATCGTTTTCAACTGGATCAGGCATGGCTTCTTCTTTTAACTCGAATCTGTCTGAGAAGACTTGTTGAAACTCTGAAAAGTTGGTCGCTGCAGCCACGAACGCAGTAGCTTTCTTTTCTCCATTGTATAATGTTACGCTGCCTATCTGCATAACTGGCGTAACAGCTGAAACGTTGGCAATCCTGCTGATGTTTTCTACGTCTGTATCTTTAAAGCGTTCGTATCGGTATCCTGCAAATAGGCTTCCCGGTATGACCGTTAAGACGTCTAGCTCAAAGCCTTGTTCCATTCGCTCGGTTATGGATACGCGGAATCCCTCGCCTAGGGAAGCTAGGGCGATGATGGCCGTTATTCCGATGACTACGCCTAGAGTGGTTAAGAATGCCCTTAACTTCCTTTGTCTCATGCTTTCCCAAGCCATAGAAAATATTCTTTTAATCCTCATAATCGTCCATACCCCTTCTTAATCCTTTGAATCCTTCCGTCTTTTAGGTAGATGATGCGATCCACAGTTTCCGCTATGGCCGGATCGTGAGTGACCACAACAAAAGTTTGCCCCTTCTCTTCATTCAAACGTTTCATGAGTTGAACAATTTCTCCTCCCGTGCTCGTGTCTAGGTTCCCAGTCGGTTCGTCAGCCAAAACTATCTTCGGGTCGTTAATCAAGGCGCGAGCTATGGCGATTCTCTGTTGTTCTCCACCGCTCATCTCAGAGGGCCTATGATTCATTCGATCTTCAAGGCCTACGAGCTTTAGCATATCCTCGGCCTTTTTGATGGATTCTTTTTCTGATAAATCTGCTAGCGTTAGAGGTAACTCAACATTTCTCAGAGCCGTAAGTCTGGGAAGCAAGTTAAAAAATTGGAAAACGAACCCTATCTTACGTAGACGAACTTCAGCTAGCGCGTTGTCGTTCAACGTGGAAAGACTAACACCATCAACCGAAACTTCTCCTTCATCTGGTCTGTCCAAGCCGCCTAAAACGTGGAGAAGGGTTGATTTTCCGCTTCCTGAGGGGCCGAAGACGGCTACAAACTCTCCTTCTGCAACATCAAAGGTTGTCCCTTGCAACGCTGAAACGAGAACCCTACCCATTCGGTAGGTTTTCTTCAGACCTTTCGCTTCGAGTAGGGCTGGCACGTTAACATCGACCTAATGAAATAGGGACAATACGCTCTCCTTTATTTAGATTATCTGATTTTGAAACCCTTTCAGACCCCGAAGAAGAATCTCAAGACAAATCTTATGACAAAGGCGACTACGGAGATGCTTGCGGCCCTTCCCCAAGTTATCCCACGCAAGAGGCGTAGTACGATTGCGCAGAGCACGGCTATCCAAACTTCTCCTACCAGAGGGAGATATAACCACACTTGGTAAGCCAAATAGGGATACAACATTTCGTTAAATGAAATATAGGTGCCATCAGCTAAGGGTAAGTTCAAAGCTGGAAGCGTCGAAAGCGACACTGCGCCGACTATCGTGTGAACCGCAGTTACTATAAAGACGTATCCGATGATAACGAAAAACACCGTCCACGGACCTACTTCTTCGCGAAAAACTTTTGTGACCATTAATAGAATGCCAGCCCACAGGATCCAATTCATAGAGAAGGAAACAGCAGCCGACATCAAAATGGGGATTATTGCTCCACTAAATGCGCCTGTCTCAAGGGGAGAAACATATTTTCGAAAATACAAACCATCGATGTTAATCGTTAGATTTTTTGGAGCAAACCATTCCAATCTAAAGTCTAATCCTGTTATGTTTTTCCAGTCTGCGTCGGTTGAATCCCAACCTTGGCTTTCCGGACCAAGGGGAACCGTTGCATTGTTCCACTCATCACTTGAAGTTGATATCAAACCCGTTAGGTCTAATTCAAAGTAACTACTTTCGCTACCAGAAAATAATCGCAAAGTTGCACCTGAATTCGGGAATGACCCGTTTTCATGTATCCACTTAATCCAAAAAAATAGTTCCTTGTAGCCCGTGTCTTCTGAACAATCGAGGGGTTCTATATCAGTTATTTTCATCCAAATGCTTGTGTCACTGGAAACGAAAGATTTGACACTATAATCGCCAACTTCATAATATACGTCGTCGAGAGAGAGATTACCATTGGAGGCCCAAAACGTCGTCGATTCAGTCCAATTCTCATCATCAGGCGTCCTAGTTTCAAGAAAAAACTTTGAGGCAGCAACGTATTCCACAACTACCATAGAGAATATAACGAGTACTAAAATTAGGAGGACTCCTTTGAAGTCTGGTTTTTCAATAATTTTTTTGAAAGCCTTAACTGGAGAATATAGAACCTCAAATATTTCACGAACACCCAATTTTTGGTCATTCTCCGCAACGCTTGATGCTTGTTTGCTTGCGTTTCTAGAGTAATCTTATGAACTTCCTAATAACTGTTCTATTGATATCAACTTTTTCGTTGTTCAAACCAGATACAGAAAAGGAAAAAGCAACGTGTTCTATTAAATAGCTTTAAGGACGAGGAAAATCAACATAAGAACCAAGCCTACAAATAACATTTTAACCCCATGGAAGAACATGTTCCTACTTGATATCCTTCCAAGAAACACGCCTAACAAAAACATTATCGCCAAGGCCGTTGCCACGGATAGTTGAATTGCAAAATTGATCGAAAACGAGCCAAAGGCTGAGAGAAAAAAGGGCGCCAAACAGACCACAGCTGCAAGAGCTGGAGACATACCATCTATTATCCCAGCCAATAGAGAGGCGAAACGACTCGCCTTGCCTACCACGCTGTTCTTTAACTCCGTGAGCATCGACTTTTCCAAGCTGTTAAGTTTCTTCGCACGCTCAGCTTCCTCGGTCATATATGCTCCAGCGAAGCCTGACAAACCCATGGCTAGAGCTGCACCCAAACCAGACCATATCACCCAAAATTCGTTGGTTATTCCAGCTGCATACGCGCCTACTACGATTCCCAAAATAGTCGTAGCTCCGTCAAAGGCATTCATTATGAAATATCTTCGACTTATCGGGGCGACTTCGCTGATTTTTATGTAATTTCTTATCTTTTCAAGAAGTTTCATAGGGTCTTAACCCATCTCACATTCTGGCAGATATATCCTGAGGCGTTCTTACTTCCTCAACTATTCTTTTGCCAGCCGCAACCTCATCAACGGAGTGGATGGTAGCGCCCATTTCTTCCAGTTTCTTCTTGATGTTTTCAAAGTCTATGCTGCTTCCGGCAATGACAACCTTTGCGTTTTCCACTTTTTGGTCTATCTCGTAAATGATTATGTTTACGCCTTCTACGCCTTCTAGGTGGCTGAGTGCTTCAGAAAGTTCAACCACGCTTGGATTATGCGGCTTTAAGACATCGAGGACAAGTCTTCTTATCATCTTAGAACGACTAAGGATATTCCCTAGCGCCTTATATTTAACTATTCCTCTGGACTTCCAGTTTTTTGTGGCGACAACTAGTATCTGGCCATTCTTATCCAAGAAGATACTTCTTCAATCGTTGGGTTTTCATCCTTGGAAATCTTTCCCTCTTCAATGTAGGTTTTGGCTATTTCGCTTATTTTCCGGCCGAGTTGAGCCAAATCTTGATCAGCCAGTTCCCTCATAGAGGTGACTCCTGCGTCTACAAGCATTTCAGCATCATTTTCATCCACGCTCGGAATCATGCGTAGTTGGGCTGTTGCTTGCAAACGCTCTGCCATATCCCGTGACACACGCGTTTTTTCGTCGATAAGGGCCGGATCTGCTACGATGAGTTCGCCTACATTTGTTATTCCTATGGCTCTCAATTCTTCTCCTAGACGCGGTCCGATCCCCTTTATTTCTTCTGGGTTGTCTTGGCTTTTCAACCTTGGTTGCGGCGGCATTATTTTTTCTTCTATTTTTTCGAGGCTAATCCTCACATCTTCTAGTTCCGCCCTTTGCTCCATCAGAGTCGAGGCACCTTGCTTGCTTAAATGCCCAACTTCTCGTATTGTTGCTTCTTGTTTTTTCAGCGCACCCAACATTTCTCCTCTAGTTTCGCCCACCTTCGTTTCAACCGTAGAGACCATGTCCTTATGGACCTTTTGCATCGTTTTTTCTTGTTTTTCCATCACGGCCAACGTTTCTTTTTTGGCATCTTCAAGGTTTGTGTCGACTTTCTTAAAGAGCTCTCGGCTGGTTTTCCTATTGTTTTCTATGCTCTCAGCCAGTTCCATTGCTGTGGCTTCTTGGGCCTTCTTGAAGGCTGCCAGGTTTCCTCCCACTCTGACGAACATCTTAACAATTTCTGGATCGGGCGGTAATTTCCGATATGCGATGACGCAGGTGAGGCCGAGGAAGATGAAGGTTGCAGTTAGGAATATCCAAAGGTAGTTCTCTACAGTTAGGTCACCTACCAAGCTGCCTATTAAGTCACCTAAAAGATAAGGTCTAAAGATGAAACTCGGGCCTTTGGTTTCGTCTATCAAATTGAGGACTGTGCCAAAAGAACCTAAAGCTGCCATGAAAGTTAGGAAACCTGATATCCATACGGCTATACCCCTTTTTACAGGCATTCAAATACACCTCACATTTGTTTCATGCAGTTAACAGGCAATGTTTCTCAGAAGTTTATGTGAATATTCGACTGAAAAAGTCTTATGAAGACAAAATTCATAGTGAAAATTCAGATGTTCAGCGGCAACCATTTTGAGCCCTTACAGTTTCCATCTTTCTTATGTAGTAATATTTAATAAACCTTGCTCCATACTTGTTGAACAAAAATACGAACTAGATTCTTGGTATACGTAATCTACCAGAACTAGTCTTTGGGTCTAGAGTCCGTGTTTAAGTCTTCTATAGGTGGTGTAATCTACGTATTCTAGATGTTCGTTTTTAATTTGATGTTTGATGGTGAATTTTTGTCGCTGCCTTTTATCCTTTATTTGGCTGGTGGTTAAGAGGGAATAGGCGTCGCTTCCTGCTCCAGACCCGTAACTGACGATAATTATTCTTTCATTTGGTTTGGCACGGTCTAAAATAGCCGCTAAACCAATGGGTGAGGAACTGGAATAGGTGTTGCCGAATTTGGCGACTTGCAGGCCTGGCATGTACTGGTCCTCTTTGAACCCTAATTCTTGGGCAACTCTAACTGGAAAGCCGATGTTTGGCTGGTGGGAAACGAAGTAATCTACGTCACTGCTTTTAAGGTTAAGTTGCTCCATGAGTTTTCTGCAAGCATTCAGAACATGTTTAAAGTAGGCAGGTTCGCCAGTGAATCTTCCGCCGTGTCTCGGGTAGGGTTCCCGGTCTCTTCTCCAAAAATCAGGTGTGTCTGAAGTGCAGGAGTACCAGCCTTCCAACTCGGCGATGACGTCGTGCATGCCGAAGATAAAGGCGGAGCCGCCATAACCTACATATAAATCTAGTTCTCCTCCAAGTTCGTCTCTGGGGGCGGCTTGAGAATTGTCTGTGCCCACCGTCATCGTGTAGGGTGTGCGGGCATGTGGGTAATATACCAGCGACGCCGCATCCTTGAACATGCTTGTAGCGGCTTTGCATGCAAACTCCGTGTCGATGGCGTCTACACTTTGGATACCATCGGTTTTTTCCTCCATACCTAGCTTCAGAACTTGGGCTACTTTGGAGGCTATGGGCTTGACAGCGTAGGGGTTAGATTCTGAGCCCACATATACTTTACCAATGAGGGAATGGTCTACTCCAGAATGGATCAATGCCATTTTTCCAGCCTCAACCGCTGCCGTGACAGCGTCTTCATCTAGGAAGGGCACAGATCTTTCAATCATCCCTTCTTTGATCCGGAATTTTGAGACGTAGACTCCGTATCCAACGATTCCCGGCGTGTCGTACTCTTTTTTGGGTTTGATTATTTCGTATTCTTGATGGGGATAGTAGTCGTCGGCGAGGGTGAAGGCTAGAGAAATCGTTGGAACAATGTCGCTTCGCGTTACGGCGTACCTTCGCCTAAACCTTGGAACAACCTCTCTATCTTCAAAACAAGAGAGATCTAATTCTCCGTCCTTTGGAATAAAATCGGTTAGTCTGCCCGGAACCCTCACTTTTCCATTCTGAAATGAAACAATGCCGTAAACGTATGGTCCCAGCTTGACGAATTTGTTTGTAGGTTCGCCGATGAGGGTGCAAACTTCTAGTTTACCTTTCTCGTAAAAGAAGTCGATGTCCTTCATCTTCCCGAAGCTTTTTCTTCCGCATTTTCCGCAGTAGTCCTTGCCTCTGAAGTATTCCTTTCCACAAAGGGTGCATCGACTGCCCCTAAGTCTGTCCCCGATATAGGAGACTCTCCTTTCAATAGGCTCACTACTCATGTTAGGTCCTCCCTAAAATGTGGACATAGGCCTTTGTTCCGAATCCCTCTAATTCTGATATGCACCCGAATCTAGGAGGATCTCCGTCCATTTCCACTTGTCTGCTGCCAGCTTCTCCTCTGAGTTGCTTGACCACCTCAAAGATTTGGGCTCCCCCAGTGGCTCCTAAGGGGTTCCCATCAGCTTTGAGGCCGCCGTTTCTGTTTACGAAGAGTTTTTTTCCATTGATTTCGTAGAAGCCTTGGTATTCTTTGCAGCTGTTGTAAATGTCAAGCCAAGCCTTCCCTTTCTTCGAGAAGCCTAAGTCTTCTAGGGATATCATTTCCAGTAGCGTGGATTGATCGTAAAGTTCAGCTATTTGGATGTTGCCTGCTTCAATGTCAGCCATTTTAAGAGCGCTTTTCATGGCAATAGTGCTTGCCACAAAACTTGTTCTGTCCTCTCGTGACGGAAAGGTGACGTAGTCGGTGGCTGAAGAAGAACCCAAAACTCGAACGGGGGTGTCCGAGCAGTTCTTGGCGATTTCTGGCCTTGCCAAGATCAGAGCTGAGGCTCCGTCAGAAATGGGAGCGAAGTCATATAGTCCCAGAGGTTTGCAGGCTTTGGATCGTTCCTTCAGGACTTTGTCTACGCTTATGTCCCTTTGATATTGGGCATATTCATTTTCTATTGCATGGTGATGATTTTTGACGGATATTTGGGCCAAAGCCGTATTGAATTTTTCAAGTTCCTCTCCTGAGATTCCGTATTTCTTGATGTACCCCCTAAGCAGAAGTTCGTGGTTTGCCTCTGGTGTACATCCGGCATAATAGCTCCATGGGTCTTCTAGAAGCATTAGGTCGTCTCTGATTTTGTCCCAGCGATCAGTCATTTTTTCCACTCCGCCCACAAGAACGATTCCGTATTTTCCTGATTGAACTGCGTGGCAGGCGTTGAGGAGGGCGGAGCTGAAGGACCTCATCCTTTCCATGGGAACATTCAGCTCTAAAAGTTCGGATTGAAAGCCTTCTTCGATTCCAATTTTGTTTGTGATTTGAAGGAAGTAATCTGAAAAGTAGCAGGCATCCAAATCTTTCCGTTTTACGCCGGCCGAATCTAGCGCCTGCAGTCCAGCCTCTTCCACCAGTTTTTCTGGACCTCTTTCATAATGTTCGCCAAACTTTGTTCTGCCAACGCCGATTATGGCCGGGCGTCGCCGTTTCATAAATCCATAGTCCCCTTACCATTCAAAGTCCTATTTTCCCGCAAGCTCCTTTTAAAATGTTGCTATTTTTAAGAAAAAAAGGGAACCTCGTTGCATCCAAGATTAATGCTGAATAAGAAGGCGTTTTTATGAAAAATTTATTTTTCTCATGAGATGGATTATTAAGGTTAAGAGTTTGCTGACCGTGGAGGTTCCTATAATGAACACTGTCAATCGCCTTATCATAATCGTCAAGGAAATTCGGGGTGAATGCCCTGTCTTCAAGGTTGGAGACAGAATCGTTATTGAAGGACCTAACATAGTTCCAGAGAAAGCCGATGCTTTGTGCGTTCATGCGTTAGGTTCCATGTTGTCTTTGGTCATTGCCTTGGGCAGGGGAGTCAGTTTCAAAGAGTTGGGTCTTGCCAAGGAGGAAGGAAATGTTGGCTACGTCCAGTGCCTTGATCCTGGACCGCCATACACTCTTGGCGGAACGGTTATCTTTGAAATAAGAAGGGAAAGATTACGTGAAAAACATCGAGCAAGCTTTTTATTGAAAACTCGGGAACACGGTAAGGCATAATCGGTGATGACGTATGTTGCTATCTTCACTCATTGATTTCATGGACAGAAAATGGTGGCTTCAGATATCCGGTCAAACTGATTTTCTCTTCAATATAATTTTATTCATAATAGACCTAATTGTTATGACCATCGTCTTCTATGTGGCAGGCGTTATTGTGGTTGGTAAACGAAGAGCATTATTCAGCGATGCCTTCGTGATTTCCCTCCTTGGAACAGTCGTAAGTAATATATGCTCACTATTCTTTCCACCCGTGATCGGTCTAATTCTTTCCCTTATCGTTTGGTTGCTTTTGATTAGGCGTTACTATGAAACGGGGTGGTTGGGAGCCCTTGCCGTCGCAATTTTGGCGGTAATTATATACGTGATGGTTTGGGTCATCTTGGCCTTTCTCTTTGCGATTCCACCCCTGCTTTTTGCAGGGTTACTTTCTATTTGAGACCCCTTGGGGCAGTTGCACGGAGGCCAAGAGAAAAGCCGTGAACGAGGCGAAAAGAACAATAGTCCTTGGTTTAGTTTTTCTTTTTTGCCCAGTCCTTGCGTATGTTAAAAACAGGTCTTTCTTCAATTCTTTAGGAAATGTTTTTTCAAATCCGCCGCGCGTGCCTTTTTTCGCGCTTTGCTACGTGACCTTTATCTTAAGATGTTTATGAAGCCAACCTCTATCAGGGCCGCAATGAAGAATATTCCGTAGATGCAAACTAGGTCTTTCACAGCTATGGTTCTGCTTAGGGTCTTTCTTATTGTCAAGTATATACCGTATCCCTCGATTATCCCAATTGGTGCACTCACCAGAAAAATTGTTGGAAGGGCTTCAACGATGATTCTTCCAAGAAAGAGATTGGCTCCCCTTAGAATACTTAAAAAAAGGACAATGAGAGCGAAGACGACGGCAAAGGTTCGAGGATGCTCAAGCACAACATTCGCATACTTCTCCCTCTTGAAGAAACCTAGAACCACTAAATCGACGTAAAACGTCATACCCAACAAGATTAGGGAGACTACGATTACGTTGTTTATGAAAATCATTGAAAAAACCAAAAGCTGATTTTCAAATAGGACACTCAACGTATTGAAAAAAGCAGTGTTTGCGATGTAAGACAACATTAAGAGAATTAGAAAAGCCAGACCTAACAGAACCGCACGATATTTTTCATCAAGCATCTATTAAGCCTCTGATGAATCGTCTAAATGCGCCAGCTGTACACATGAGTAGGACTTCTGAAGTAATATTCCCTGCGGCATATATTAAATCTTACTACACATGAAGTAATCCAAATGCGTGCCACAGACATCCTAGAAGCGAAACATTGAACTTTTAAGCAACTGTTTCACCTAACTACCATGACGTTTGCTGGAGACGAGTCCCGTGAAAACGGCGATAATTGTTGTCGACATGATAAATGATTTTGTAACCGGTACCCCAAAATGTGAAAGCGCCTCCAAAATCATCCCCAACATTCAGCGCCTCCTCAACTTCGCCCGAAAGAAAAAGATACCCATCATTTACATGAATGACACGCATCTACCCGGGATTGATGAAGAGTTTGAAGTTTGGCCACAGCACGCTTTGGTTGGCACAAAGGGAGCCGAGGTAATTAAAGAATTAAGACCCATGAAAGAAGACTATGTTCTTCAGAAGCGCAGATACCGTGCCTTTTTTGAGAACCTACTTGAATCTGCTCCTACGAGAGCTCAAGGTTGACCCGCTGGTGCTCGTTGGTCTAGTCACCAACGTTTGCATTCAGAATACTGCAGCTGATGCTTTCTTTCGGGGACACCGAATCATAGTTCTGGAAGATTGTGTAGAAGCCGTTAACGAAGAAATCCATAAAGCTGGGACCGAACATATGAAAACAATTTATGGATGTAAAATCATTAACGTAGACTAACAGGTGAAAAAAGAACGGGTTCAGGAGTGAGAATGACATGAGTCTTTTCCATGTTGCAACCGACAAAGAAATTAAAACGGGTGAAACCACCGACATCTACTTCTCCAGAACCAAGCAGGTTATTGAAGCAAAGAAACTGGACAAGCTTAGAGCGTTGGCTGAGGTTACGCCTGGTAAGCTTCCAAGCGGATGGCCTTGGGGAATCCTCTGCGGAATCGAGGAGGAAGCCCACCTGTTTGAAGGATGTCCGGTGGATGTTTATGCCCTGCCAGAGGGAAGCATTTTCTACTACACGGATCATAGGGGCGTGAGAGAGCCTGTCATGTTTATTGATGGCCCTTATGGGGAATATTGTGTTCTGGAAACGCCTATGCTTGGTTTGATTTGTCAGGCTTCTGGGGCGGCTACGCGGGCTGCGAGGATAAAGAAGGTTGCTGGCGAAAAAACTGTTGTGGCCTTTGGAATCCGCCGTATGCATCCGGCTTTGTCGCCGATGCTTGACCGCGCTGCGTACATTGGAGGCTTTGACGGCGTTTCCAGTCTGAAGGGAGCTGAAACTATTGGAGAGAAGCCTAAGGGGACGATGCCCCATGCCCTCATCATAGTGTTTGAGGATCAGGTGAAGGCTTGGAAGGCTTTTGATGAGGTTATTTCA
>JAOUPL010000131.1 GCA_029879825.1 Candidatus Bathyarchaeota archaeon | reverse complement strand
CGGCGTTTCCAGTCTGAAGGGAGCTGAAACTATTGGAGAGAAGCCTAAGGGGACGATGCCCCATGCCCTCATCATAGTGTTTGAGGATCAGGTGAAGGCTTGGAAGGCTTTTGATGAGGTTATTTCACAGGATGTCCCTAGAGTGGCTTTAGTGGACACGTATTTTGACGAGAAGGCTGAGTCGATAATGGCTGCTGAAGCTTTGAAAGACCGTCTTTATGGTGTGCGACTGGACACTCCTGGGTCAAGAAAGGGAAATTTCGCTGAAATTATTCGGGAGGTTCGTTGGGAACTGGACGTGAGGGGATATCAACACGTCAAGATTTTCGTTTCCGGAGGCCTCAACGAGGAAACGGTTAGGGTTCTGGGCGAGGCTGGTGCGGAAGCTTTCGGTGTTGGGACTTCTGTCAGTAATGCACCCACTGTGGATTTTGCCCTGGATATCATAGAGCTAGAAGGAAAACTTGTGGCCAAACGGGGTAAGTTGGGTGGGAAAAAGCAGGTTTGGAGATGCCCCCAATGTCTAGTTGACACTGTGTTGCCCTTCAAAGCTTCTCAACCGAAGTGTCCAGAATGTGAAGGCAAAACCCAACCGATGTTAAAACCTTTGATAGAAAAGGGAAAAATAGTTACGAAACTTCCAAAACCCGGAGAAATTCGGCAACACGTGTTGGAACAGATTAAAAAACTTTCCATTTGAGAATTCTGAAAAAACATTGTTTTCAACATTCTGCGGTTATTAGGATCCTAATATGATTAAGCCTAGTGTTCGAGAAACGCTTAGTTAAATAGAAAAATCGGTTTATGAGAATTTGCGACTAGAAAAGCACCGAGAACGTTGAAAAATCCATTGGAAACCTTAGTTCGCTGGGGGGCTATGTGTAGTCTCAATATTATTCGGTACTGAATTACCGAAACAACACAAATACTCGCGAATGTACCGCTAATGCTAAAACTTATGTTGTGAGTACATAAAGAAAAGTAGAGACAGTCTAGAGAGAGACTATACGTGAATACGTATTTTTGGATTGAAAATCTTATATAGTTCTCGCATCATTTGTTTTAATTGAGTATCATGGCGGAAATTTGCCCAACCTGTGGACTACCTCAAGACATTTGTGTCTGCGAAGAAATAAGCAAAGAACAACAACGCATACGAATACGCTTAGAAACAAGAAAATGGAAAAGAGCAGTAACAATCATCGACGGCATCAACGACAAAGACGCGGACCTAAGCCGCCTAGCCCAAAAACTCAAAACCTTCTGCGCCTGCGGAGGAACAGCAAAAAACGACGAAATTCTCCTCCAAGGCGACCACAGAGACAAAGTCAGATCCTACCTCATCCGTCTAGGCTACCCCGAAGAAAACGTCGAAGTTCAATAACCAAACACAGCGATAAACATGAGTATACTCAAAAATCTTCGCGAAGTACTCAAAGGACTAAAACACAAAAAACTAAGCAAACCGACTCCCAAGTTTTGTCCCAAATGCGGAAGCCACAAAATTAAACTAGCCAGTAGTCTCGACACATACCCAAGAATGTACGGAATAACACCCAGCAAATACATCTGCGAGAGTTGCGGCTACAAGGGCCCAATAGCAATGGAACTAGAAGAAGAAAACAGCTAATCTGGTAGTTCTATGCCCAACTGCCTCTTCAAACTCTTATATCGGTTCCTAACAGTAACTTCTGTTACACCAGCAGCCTCAGCGATATCCTTCTGCGTCTTCTTCTCATTCCTCTGCAAACAAGCAATATACAACGCAGCAGCCGCCAAGCCCATAGGATCCTTACCAGCCGCAGCCCGTCTTCTCCTAGCCTCGTGAAGAATTTTGATGGCAATACCCTGCGTTTGACCAGAGATACCAGTTCTCTCAGCAATCTTAGAAACATACGTAAGAGGATCAGCAATAGGCATCTGAACCTTAAGCTCCCGAAGCAGAAGCCTATAACATCGAGCCACATCTTTCTTATCCACAAAGCTGGCTTCAGCTATCTCCCGAAGAGTCCTAGGAGTCCCAGTAGAGCGACAAGCAGCATAAAGAGAGGCCGCAGCAATAGCAGCGATAGACCTGCCACGCACCAACCCCTTGTCCAAAGCCTTCCGATAAACAACCGCCGCCTTCTCCTTGACCGGTCCAGGAATGTAAGCCTTGTCAGAAAGGCGATCCAGCTCCGCCATAGCCTGAGCAAGATTTCGATCCACAGAGGAGTGAACCCGAGACCGTATCTGCCATTTCCGCAATCGCCACATCTGAAGCCTTGTGGAAAGGGGAAGTTTACGCCCAAAGGCATCGCGATCAACGCGACCTATGGCCGTGGACAACCCCTTATCGTGGACAGAATAAGACGTTGGCACTCCCACACGACTTCTAGACGCTTTCTCCTCTTGAGTGAAGGCCCGCCACTCCGGACCCTTATCCATCATCTGTTCACGAAGAACTAAACCGCAGCCTCCACAGATAGTCTCTCCCGTGTCATAGTCATGAATAAGATTTGTGCTGCCGCATTCAGGGCACTTTTCCGCGGGTCGCTGCGAGATTTCTTTTTTTTGCATAGATTTTCCCCTGGTGATTTTGTGGCGAGAAATCCGTCACTGTCGTGGTTCTTCATCATGATCAGAGTCAGAAACTGTCCATCTGGCCCGCCGTATTTAAGCAAAGTGAATATGTCAATATATAAATCTTGCGATTTTCTCTGAAGTACGTAATATCAATTGAGCAGATACTTAGGAATCCTCTGTAATGAAAATCACGGTGAGATATTTATTAGGAAGGTGAAACGTTTTTCTAACAGAGCCTAAAAGAAGCCCGGTGGTGTAGCGGTCAAGCATTGCGGGCTCTGGACCCGCTGACGGGAGTTCGAATCTCCCCCGGGCTACCAAAACCACGTTTTCCACCGTCATTTTGTGATTAAATTTTGGAAAAATGGGTAATCAGCTGATTCAAGTAATTTTCGAACGTTTTAGAAAGATTAAAACCTAATTCCCTCGTTTTTGAAACCAGTTCAGCATCCAAATACAAAACGGTGTTCCGTCTCTTGGTCATTTGCGTTTGCCTCCGATGGCATGCGAATGGGCGGAAGGTTCTATGTTATAAGTTTCGTGCTTGTTCGCGCGCATTATGAGTTTGGTGTTTGAATAGAACTGCATTAAGCGAATTTTGGGATTACATTTTCGCCATAAAGCTGAATGGAGTTCAAAGTGTCCGTTTGAGGTATCAAGACTAGCACAAAATGTCTCACTCCGGCATCTATGAACTTTCCGATTTGGTTAATAACGGTTTCAGGCGACCCGTAGGCTCCATGTTGTTTGATTTTTTCAAAACTTTTCT
>JAOUPL010000084.1 GCA_029879825.1 Candidatus Bathyarchaeota archaeon | reverse complement strand
ACAGCACAAATTTAACTATTTATCGTTAGGCAAAACCACTACTGCTAGGATGATATGAGCCGGTGTTAACTACTTTCTCACCAACTTCTCAAAGCCATCTGGCTTGCCCAAATAAACAACGTCCGCCATTCCAACGAATAGGCCAGTCTCGATGACGCCAGGAATCAATTTGAGCTGTAAATCCAGTTCTTTAACATCGTCAACGGGCCCAAAGTCAACGTCAACAACAAAGTTGCCATTATCTGTCACCGACGGACCAACCTTTCCCCCACCTTCCCGCAAAACAGGCTTCCCCTTCAATTCCCGCAGCTTAACCATAACCGTCGGCAGAGCAAAGGGCAAAACTTCGATGGGTATTGTATGGTTTGTTCCCAGTTTTTCCACAGTTTTGGTTTCATCTGCCACTATGACAAACAGGTTAGCCGCCGAAGCAACAATCTTTTCCCTTGTCAACGCTCCGCCTCCGCCCTTAATCAAGTTGAGGTCTCTATCAATTTGATCTGCACCGTCTATCGCAAGGTCAAGCTGAGGATGCTCATTGAGCGTCGTTAACGGGACACCGCAGTGCACTGCAAGCATCATGGCTTGATGAGAGGTTGGAACACCCGAAATTCGCAAACCTTCCAGTCGGATCTTTTCGCCGATCTCCTGAATTACGTACGCAGCCGTGCTTCCGCTGCCCAACCCGACGATGAAGCCGTCTTGAACGTGTTTCACAGCTTCTAAGGCGGCTCTCTTCCTGGCCTCTTCTCTCCAAACCACCTTTTCACGCCTCAACTTCGATTTGCCCAAGCCGCTCCAAAACTTTTTCAACCTCAGCCCTAATTTCTTCTATTCTCTTTTCAGCCTCGGTTTTCTTCGGAGCCGAGGGTTTGCGCGCCTTTCTCTCTGCCTTTTCAGACGGTGCATATGGCGGAGCCGGAGATGGTATGGGAACTTCTTTTACCGGTTCGAATTCGAGGCTTGACCTCAAGTTCCCAATCTTTTCGTTTATTTCGTCGAAACGTTCATTAAATAATTTGATGAGGTCTTCTTGCATAGTTTCTAACTCGTGGAGCGCGACGACCGACTCGCCTTTAGAAATCATTTCTTTGATTTCCAGCATTCTACCTTTGTATCCTTGCGCTAGGCGGTCTCTTTCCTCCTCGCTTATTTTTCCTTCTGCTTGGGCTTCGTAGAGGCGTCGAATGGCGTGGCTGAGGATTTCCCTTTCAAGGTCTAGGATCCTAAGTTCGTCTTGAGCTTTTTTGGCGTCGGCAGATGTCACGCTTCGCTCCGCTTTTGGGGGCCACCCTTCCCTGACCTCGGGCACTTCGGGCACTTCCAACGGTTCTTCTTTCTTCTTTTTCTTTCCGCCTCTCATCGCATAAAGCATTAACGCAGCCAATAGAACTGCAACGCATGAAATTATTAGGATCAGCAGGAGCTCAGAATCCACGTGGGTTCCCTTCCACAAAATCATGGGTTTTTATGTTGTATATAAATGTGAGGAAGGCATTTCTCAAGGTTTCGGTCGATTTTCTGTAAAGTGTTGAGGTATGCGCTTAAAAAAGATGTGGGTAGGCTGTCATGCATGTCCTGTTCGGTTATAGAGAATAAAGATACAGAAACCCTAGAGGAAATTCATAAATTGTTTATACAAATAGACTTCAAAATTCTTAAAAGAGGAAGTCTATGGTGCCAAAGTCAAAACTTGAAGTGAACCTCGACATTCTTAAGATCTTAGCTTCTCAGGGACCAATGGAGCTAACCAAACTTATGAATAAGGCAGATCTAGGCCAAAGTGTTCTGGAGCAACACTTAGACTTTCTAATACAGCAAAACCTCGTTGAAGAACAGAACTTGGGCAAAGACGAAACCTTCCATGTTATTACAGAAAGAGGTCTAAGGGTGCTAAAGGTTGTTGTCCCAATAATTGAAGTAGCGCGTAAAATCCCAGCGTTGCTACATTAAGCATACATGCGCGCGCATGCCCCTTCAATAGTTGATAGCTCCTTCGGAATCTTCAGCCTAGAAGTAGTCGACGGAAATTTTTCTGCTTTGGACAACTACTTCTAACCTCATTCCTTGGCATTTTTTCTTTATCGCATCAGCGCGCGCAAAACAATCCCAGAGATTGCCCAGCCAATCGCCAGAATAATCATGGAGCCTCGGGCGGGATTCGAACCCGCGACCTCCGCCTTACCAAGGCGATGCCCTAGCCAACTAGGCCACCGAGGCTTTGAGTATTGTAGAGTCATAAAGGAGTTTAAAGGATTTTGTTTGAGGTGTATTCTTAGAAATGTTTAATTTGGATTTGTCTTTTACATGGTGTGGGCGGGGGTTTCCAAGTCTGGTCAAAGGAGCAGGGCTTAGGACCCTGTCGCGTAGGCGTTCGTGGGTTCAAATCCCACCCCCCGCACTGACGTTTTCATTTTCTTAGACATCATTTTTCGAACAAAATTTGCATGTTTGCGTCTGAGAAGTGTTGAAATGCTTTTTTGCCGTATTTTTCGTCTAATCTTCGTGTGTAAGTCTGTAATGCCTTGAGAGCAGCCGTACCGCCAATTTTTTCCTCAAACGATATTTTCATGACCCAACCCTTGCTTCGCAGATACCCTGTGCCAGTCGCTAAGTCTTCCTCCTTCACTCCTTTCAATGCAACACGTTCGCAACAAACTCCAAATTCGGATAAAACTTTGAAAACAGTGTCTTTCACAAAAGACCAAATCGCCAGCGTCTTCTCGCTGCCTCGGTTAGCTTCATAGGTTCTGGCGTCAACCACAAGATGCGCACTCTTTTCTTTCTCGAATTTGCCGTAACGTCCGAGTATCCACAAGAACCTCAAAACATGTGCCCTTCGGTTTTCAAGTCTGTGCTGTTGAGCGAATGTGTCAGTATCCCGTAGTCCTAATGAAGAACGTTTTATGGTTGCCAGCAATTTGTGAACCGCTTTGAACGATGCTGTCTCTTCTTTGGAGAAGGGCAGATTCTCTGGAAAGTCAGCGATTCTTGTCTCAGATGTTAAAACTTTGGCGGGTTCCACAATCTCTTCTGGCTTCAGCGAAGCACGAATGGCCTCTAAACGGCTTATTCCCTCGAAAGGTTCGACAAACGCATGATACTCCTCGTCAGAAATCGGCGCACCAAGCTTCTCCTCTATATTCTCACGGTTCCATACGCCACCCGTTGCTTTCACCGTGTCACATGGAAATCGAGAACAATAAGCACAGTTTGCCACTCCAGTCTTGTCTACGCATTGGCGTATCAGACATTTTCGATTAGGCAGCTTCGATCCTTTCGGGATTTTTGAGTCTGGAGTTTGGCATGTCAGGCATGGCGTCTTAATCGGCATGTACCCTAGAATCCTCTTGGCATTGTTCCTATATCGTTCAAATTCCTCGGCAATCATGCCCTTCCGCGGGTAAGGCCCCCAAGGACAAGCACTACAATCTATGCCACATTTAGCAACGAGTTTTGACACTCATTCAACCTCTGAGAAACAGACGCGGAAAAACGCAATTAAAGGCTTTCCATAACAAACTGTGCGTCATACAATGGAAGCAAAATGCCTGTGTTCGATGATGATATTCACCAAAGAGGATTAAACTTTAGGAACGACTAAGCACAAATCTGGAAGCCGAAGCCCACGTTAATACCTTTTTCGCTTGCCACTTGGGAGTGAATGTGCCCCAAATTCCGAGAATTTAAACCGAGATATAAGCCTAACCCCCCGCACTTTGTGTGACGAATGCATTTTATTCTTTTTATTCTAGAGATTTTATAAGAGCCTGTCGAGAAAATATTTAAATCAGTAGCCGTTTTTTCACCGCTGGATTGCAATGAATATCGTTGAGGCCCTTCTAGTCTTAATATTAGGTTTCATGGTCGGTGTCCCCTCATCCATGGTCGGTCTTGGAGGAGGTTTCATTGTAGTTCCCGTTTTGATCTTGTTTTTTCAATTACCAGCCAACAACGCTATTGCAATCAGCTTAGTAGCCATCTGTGGTACGACGTTTTCCTCTACTCTTGGCTACATTAGGCAGAGACGAGTTGACTATAAGCTGGGTTTGTTTTATGACATACTTGACGTCCCAGGCATTGTTCTAGGAGCCTACATAACTACTCTTTTGCCTCAAAACGTTTTAGCCGGCATTTGTGGCGTCTTCATAATCTTCATCTCTGTGCTCTTAATAAGAAACAAAGGAAAATCCTTTTCGGGGAAAAATCCGAAAGCAAATGACGCAAACATGGAATGGACAAGGAATAGAATTGACTCTGAAGGCCATGCCTTCATGTATACTCTTCGCAGTCCACCTCTGGCATTAGCCAGCAGTTTTTTGGGAGGGCTTATAACTGGCTTATCTGGATTAGGAGGCGGAATAACCGACGTTTCAACAATGATTCTACTTGGTGTCCCCGCTCAAATCGCAGTGGCAACCTCCGAGTTTGCCATGGCTGTTACCAACGGCGCTGGCGTAGTAGCCCATGGCCTTTTAAACAACGTTCTAATCGAGTATGCCCTTCCAATAACAATAGGCACAATTATCGGAGCCCAAGTGGGTTGCTCGCTCGCCAAACGCGTAAAAGGAAAAGCAATAAGAAAAATTCTTTCCTTAATTGCCATCCTCGCCGGACTAAGGTTAATCTATTCATTTTTTACACCATAAACCCAGTTGAGGAAAATAACTGGAAGCAGAGAGGCGATGCCTGCAGCGTTTTTGCTAGTTCCCCCTCCCTTTTCAACATACCTCGCCTATTTGGACCCAAATAGCAGCGAAATATTGAAAACAATTGCAGATCTAAAAGCTAGAACATGAAGGGACATCGTTGATTTTATCCGAAATTCGTACAAAACAAGAATATTGGGCAGTGAGGAGCAGCAAAGCATTACAAAAAATATAAAGGAATCTGCCTACCGTTTAAACTTGGCAAGGGCCCGTGGTCCAGTTGGTTAACCCATAGTTGAGGCCAAAAGACGCTTCCCTCACGCGGAAGAGATCGCCGGTTCAAATCCGGCCGGGCCCACCAACATCCATTGGTTTACCATAAGTTTAAATAAGGCAACTTGTCAAACTGATGAACACGCAAGAATTAGGGTTCCTTAAGAATGCTAGTTCTTCGTTGACTATAAGAGGGAGGTGTAATTCGCGTGTCGTATAGAGAAGACCGAGAGATGCATAAAGCAGTCTGCGCCGATTGCGGTCAAGAATGTGAAGTTCCATTCAAACCCGATCCTAGCAGACCGGTTTACTGTCGAGATTGTTGGGCAAAGAAAAGACAATCGAGAAGACCTAGATA
>JAOUPL010000083.1 GCA_029879825.1 Candidatus Bathyarchaeota archaeon | reverse complement strand
AGACCTGTAGGGGTTCTTTCACTCGGCATTTTGATCTTGGTTCTAGCGGTATCCATCGCCGCTTTCGCAACCAACATCCTCGTCGATATATCCGAGATATTTTCGCTCACCTTGATTCTTTTCGGCCTTTGGATTACAGTTCTCGCCGGAATACGTGCTGCCAACCCTGAACAGTACGGGAGAGGAGCGTTCAATACCTTTTCTGGAGGAATCTTGTTAACAGCCCTCGGTGTCGTGTGGTTGCTCTATGTTCGCGAACTGCTTGTTGGATATCTCCTTCCAGCCTTGTTACTGGTCGTCGGAATCTTAGTTGTGGTCGCAGGAATCAGGGCATGGCGAAAATAACCGATACGAGATCGTCGCTATAAGGTAGCCAAAACCACTTTCGCTATTCCTAAGTTTTCCGTGGTGCCCTACAATTTGGGCAGGATGTTGCCGTTTCAGGCATGAGACTTCCGCAGTACTCACACGGTACCATGACTACTTCCTTTTCCCTAGCAACCGTTGACCCTGCTACTGGCCTAATCACCTGAAGTTCCATCGTTTCGCTGGTGGCATCAGGACGCCCTTTGGTGGCCACAACTCCTTTAATAGACCATGTAACGCCTGCATCCAAGGCGTCAAAGGACTCTCGTCCACCAGCAGGAATGCTAACGCTAAAGGGGAACGTTTTTCCAAAACCTGGAACCAGATGCAGTTCGCCGCTCGCCTTCGGATCAGCGGAATGCAACGTGGCCATGTCCCAGTAGACACGTCGCACATTGCGTCGGCTCCGTTCATCATATTCCCATCTTTCTCGTTTCTTTTTCTCGACGCATCGAAGTTCGGCTCTCACCTCGGTTGCGTCGAATTCTTCTTCGGATGACACAGTGATTGCTCCCTTCAAATCTTCCCCCAATTCGAAAGTGCTTTTGGGAACTGTCAACGAAACACTTGTTTTCGGTTTTTTGAACCTTTTAAAGAAGCCCAAATATTACATCTCTCTGCAGGTTTAACCATTATTGGGAAAAAGGCCAGCGGTATTTATAATTTCTGACGCATAAATCTAGAATCTTTATATATAATGCCAAGTCATCATTTAAATCAGATCGGTCGCAAAACAAGGGGTTTGGTTAATGGCCGAACGTGATACGATCGAAAAGGTGAAAGATAAACAAGGCGTTTTTTCGCAAATTCAGAACTTCTTTACGTTAGGATACGGAACCAAAGAAGACCTGAGAGAACTTGACAAGAAACTTCGAGACCTAGTTTATGAAGACCTCCGTGACATGCGCCACGTATGGGAAGACGCTTACTTGGCAGCCTTGAACGCAGGTCTCACAGCTTCAAGCAGCGACTTCAAGAAAGTCATCCAAGTATTGGACCGTGTCATGGAGAAGGTGAGACACGCAGACTATGGTTACGCAGGTCTCATGGATAGAAAGGGGCACATACGAGAAGAAGAACTTGCTCGAGTTTTCAACTATGACAAAGCGTTGAGCAACGATGTTGATAGCCTAAAGGAAGCCGTGAATAGGACTTATAGCGAAGCTGAAGCTGAAAATTGGACTAATGTACCTGCTGAAGTGAAGGACATAAAAGGTTTATTACTCGCCTTCGAGAATAAATGGCATGAACGAGAAAAACAATTCAGACCATTAGAAATTTAGAGTGGGAGGAAAAATGCCAATCATAGAAAAAGTATCTTGGGATTTTGGAGGTCCAGAGGACATAGCTTACAGATTTCCCAAACTCTCCCTGAAGTACGGAAGCCAAGTTATCGTTAGGGAAAACCAGTGGGGCGTTTTCTTCCGCGACGGAAAAGCCTACGACGTTTTCGGTCCAGGTAGACACACCATAACAAGCAAGAACATTCCACTCCTAACAGGAGCCTTGAAAGCCCTGAAAATAATTGGTGACATCTTTGAATGCGAAGTTGTATTCGTGAGCAACAGCCAATTCAGAGGAAACTTTGGTGGACAAGGTTATTCTGCACCCAGCGGAGCCATACAATATCAAGCAGAGATCGGTTTCTACGGTTATCTGCTCTACAAAGTAGAAGACCCAAAGCTATTCGTGGTGGAGTTTTTCGGAAACCAAGGAGCCAGCACCTCCAGCGACGTTGAAAGATATATCCGCGGTTTCATAAATGAACGGGTCATAGATGAATTTGCCAACCACGACATTTTTGGCTTGGTAAAAAACGTAGATGAAACAACCGACAAAGTCTCCTTAATAATTAGAGATGAAGCCGCACGAATAGGCCTTAAAGTAATAGACGCCGTCTTTGAAGGCGTCAAAATCCCAGAAGAAGCAAGGCGATTTGCCTCAGGCATGGGACAGCAAGCCATGGCAATGCAGTATGCGAAGGAGACTGTCGCAGAAATTCCACCTGGAGGAGGAGGTGGAGCCGCTGCGGCCGGAGTCGGAGCAGGCGTGGGAATAGGCATAGGAGCGACAATGGCAAAAGCAATGCAGCCCCAAGCTCCCGCAGCCCCACAGCAGCTCATAGTATGTCAAAGCTGTGGAGCCCAGAACGCCGTTGGAACTAAATTCTGCGGAAACTGTGGAACGAGTCTCGTTCCAGTAGCCAAAGTGAAATGCCCCAAGTGCGGGGCAGAGGTGCCAGCAACCATGAAGTTCTGCGGCAACTGTGGTTCTTCTTTGAAGCCAGAGGAAATTGAATGCCCAAAGTGTAAAGCGAAAAACCCATCTGCCAGCAAGTTCTGTGGCAGTTGCGGTGCAACGCTTCAGTAACTGACTCCATACTTCTCTTTTTTGTTCTGGGCCTTACTTCTCACAGATATCGATCTCTTTAGAATCGAGCCGCAATTTCCACAATACTTCATAGAAGCAGGCATCTTCGAGCTGCATTTTTGGCACGTAGTCTGTGGAGGAGAATAAAGACTTTGCCCGCAGTTACCGCAGAACTTGTTTTCCATGGGATTCTGTGCGGCGCACTTTTGGCATACAAGAACTCGTTTGACTGCAACTTTTTCTGGTGGTCTCGTGGCTTGGAGCATACACTGGCCCATAACCAGCCCTAAAGCCATTCCTAAACCAGCTGAAAAAGCTTCGCTCATAACTATTCCGCGACTATTCATGGTTCACGTTACTACAGCCGCATAGTGGATATAATAAGATTTTGCGAAATATGACTACTCTAGGCTTCTTTTCGATGTTTTCTTGAGGTACTGTTGGGTTAGGATACGATGAAAGGGGTCAAGGTCAATTCCGTATTTTTCGCAAACTTCAACTATGCTGGAGGAATAGACTTGGAATAGTTCCTCAATGGTTTTTCTAGCCAAGTCGGCGGGAATTTCTGTAGGAGGCTTTAGGAAAAGAATGAACCATCTTCCAAGCCTCGTAGGCGTATACCACTTAACCCAAACTCTCCTTTTTTCGGTTAAGACCTGTTTCATGCCGTGTTCAAGCATGCCAGCTGAAACCATTCTTTTCAGGTATTCTATTATGGATTTGTTTGAGTAAGGAGTTCCTCGGATCAGGTCTTGTTGATAGGTGCGGTCCTACCTTCATCTTCATGAGAATGCTCATGCCTACTCTGGATTGGAGAATACTCCAAATCAGTTTACGCTTTTCAGGTTCCAGGGGAAAAGGAAGAACGTAAGGCCAGACTCGCTCCTCCTCCAATTCTAGGCACTCCTAACCTTAACATAACGATTGGTAGACGTTAATAAGATTCCCCGTTAGATGCGTTCTCGAGGAATCCTTTCAGGCGTGTAAGCAGTATGATACCTCAAATGATACCCCTCAATTTTTCTCTTGACCTTGGGATAGAGGATCAACTCCTCAAATTCCAACTCTTCGGCTAAGCCAGAATTGATATTTCTTAACCTTTCAGCTAGCTGCTGTACACTTTCTTTTGTGGAGAAAGACATCATGACGGCTGGGTGACACCTAACGCCTTCCCGCAAGAGGTTTTCCAAGGCCTTTAATTGAAGGGTGAAGCCCTCAGGTTTTGCGCCCGTCAATAAAGCAAACTCTTTTTCATCGCACCCCTTCAAGGAGACTCGAACATTAAGAAACCCATATTTCGATAGGTCTCCCGCGTATCTAGGGTCGTTTCCTATCAAGATTCCGTTGGTTTCCAAAATGAAGAGGAGACCTTGACCTTCAAGGTTGTCGAGGAGTTGAAGCAGGTGTCTTTTGCCAATGGTGGGTTCTCCCCCACTCACTCTCAACTGCCGCAAGTTTCTCTTCCCAGCCATCTTCACCAAGATTTTGGCAACAACATCTGGACTGTAGAATTTCCCAACCCCAACTGGCTGAAACATCACTGCGTCGGAAACCCAGCAATATTTGCAGAGAAGACCACAACCCACAGCGTCAGCGGTTACGATTCCGCCATACCAACGGTCAAATCGAAAGCGCCAATACTTCCTCTCCTCACCAAGCTTGGTGTTTCTAACAACCAGTTTCTCCATCGCTTTGTGCCTAGTCACCGAATCATACAAAGCCAAAATGGAATCCTCTCAAAGGTAAACTGCGAATTCTACGTCATATTCCTTTCCTTCACATGAAAAAATAAGGTAAGACAAAGAAAAACTGTTTTTATTTAACTACGCAACTATTGTAGGTGGATTTCAGTTATGACAGAAATCATCGGCCACGGAACATGGTACGACAAAGTTGCCGTTGAAATCGTGGAAAGGGAGCGTAAGCTAGGTCGAAGCCTCGATTTAATTAGAACGGAAAGTGGCCTCGGAGCCTCAGGTTTTCCCCACATCGGCAGTTTCGCAGACTGCGCCAGAGCCTACGCAGTCGCTTTAGCCCTCCAGGAGCAAGGATTCAAGTCTGAGTATATAGCGTTCGCCGACGACCTAGACGGCTTAAGAAAAGTTCCCGCTGGCCTTCCAAAATCGCTAAAAAAATATTTGGGCTATCCAGTAACGTCCATCCCAGACCCTTACAACTGCCACAAAAGCTACGGAGAACACATGAGCTCCCTCCTTTTAGAAGCCCTAGACGCATGTGATATAAAATACACGTTCATGTCTGGCAAAGAGGCCTATGAAAAAGGACTTTTCAACGAAGAAATCAAGGCATTACTCATAAACGCTAAGAGAATAGGAGAAATCGTCAGAGAGGAGGTTGGACAGGAGAAATTTGTGGAAGTTCTCCCCTACTTTTCCATATGCTCCAACTGTGGCCGAATCTACACCACCAAGGTCCACGAATTTCTTCCCAACGAAAACAAGGTTCTCTACACTTGTGAGGGGATGGAGGTCAAAGGAAGGTGGTTGGAGGGTTGTAGACACAAAGGCGAGGCAGACTATAGGAAGGGAGAGGGAAAACT
>JAOUPL010000082.1 GCA_029879825.1 Candidatus Bathyarchaeota archaeon | reverse complement strand
AGGGTGCATGAGACTTTGTGTTCCTCTAAAACGTCTACTAGAGCCTTTTCGGCAACTAAATCAATTTTTTTCATCGTGTCGCCGCCGGCGCCTATACCAAACCCGATGGCAGCGTCAGGGGATCCGTAAAAGGTGAGGATTTCTCTCCTCATTTTTTGTGAGCATTCTTTTAGTATGTCTAGCAAATCCATAAATCATGCGACCTTGTTCTGGCTTCCGGATTATAGGTTATTCTCCTCCACATTTAAACGTGAACGTTGCTGGAAATAGAACGGAAGCAAAAAGAAACTTAAGGAAGAGTTGCGATGTGGAAATACGGGCGGGGGTCGCCAAGCCAGGTTAAAGGCGCAGAGCACCGACAGTGCGCGATTGCTTCAGGAGCCTGTCCCGTAGGGGTTCGTGGGTTCGAATCCCACCCCCCGCACCAAGGTCGTTAATCTAGAAGTCTCTTTTCTCCGGTGATCTTTTGGATTTCTGTTATGTCTTGGGTCACTTCTAGACAGCCCAAGTATTTTCCTTCCTTATGTCGGACGGCAAAATATCGAATGTATATTTTTCGTCCTTTCAAATCTATCCAGAAGTTTGCAGAATCCCGTTTGTTGTTTCTGAAGTCCTCTAGGATTGTGTTCACGACGTGGATGCTTTTCTGAGGATGGCATTTCTGGACTTTAATGCCGATGATTTTTCGACTTCGGGCAAATATTCGTTTGCCCTCTTTGTTAAAGTAGCGTACCCTATCTTCCTCATCTACAAATGTTATATCCACGGGCAAAGCGTCCAGCAAAGCTTCTATCATCTCATGAGAAAACTCTTTTATCACTCTCACTCCTCTCCTTGCCTCTACCAATATTGATACAACAGAGTTAAGATTTTTGTTTAGATAAAAAAGAAGAAATAGCCTTATATAACACTGTTATAATAGCCCGTTTAGGTGAATTTCGTTGAAAACCAAAGTTGAAAAAGCCATCCAAGCGTTAAGACCCTACTTACAGGCTGACGGCGGAGACATAGAACTAACAGACGTAGACGAGGAAAAAGGCGTAGTCAAAGTTAGGTTGAAAGGAGCCTGTCACGGCTGTCCCATGGCCCAAACAACACTCCAACTGGGAGTAGAACAATTCTTGAAAAAGAAAATCCCTGAAATCAAGTGGGTTGAAGCAGTCTGATAACCAGTGTACGACGCTTAGAAACCCGCAACATATAGTTCAAACCTTACCTCCGCATTCGTCTGTCTGATTTTCCCAAGTAATACACAACCCCTAGACAAACATTTCGAATTCTCTGTCAATTTATTCCCAATGCCCTTGAGTAATATTGTTAAGAAGGGTTAGATGTACTTAGACGATTTGACAAAGGAGAGATATGCCGTGGAAGTAGATGAAAGTGTTTGGCAGTTTATGAAGAAGCATCTTGGCTACAACGACGAAGAAATGAAAAAATTCAGAGAGAATCCGCGAAACGTAGATGTCTTGGCAAAAGCGCCCGAACTAATGAACAAAACCATCGTTGCTGAGGTAGTGGAATCACAAGGTTGCAACAGCCAGCATAAAGTTGGAGACAAACTCATTTTCGACGGCGCCGGCAACCTCTTGACCAAAAAGAATCCGAAAAGAATATGCATCTATGCTTTGGCTGGATTACCTAAATTGATTTTTGCCATTAACGAGCTCGTGTACGCAGGGGTCGATCCTAACGAAATTCGATTTAAGAGGACGGGATGTTTCGATGTTGGAGTAGGTTGCGGAGGATGGGGGCATATCGTAATGGAAGTCAGAGTTGAAGAGAGGCAAAAGTAACAAAATGAAACCTCCATCTACCATCTCTTTTTCGTGAAAGCGCCTATTAACACGCGAGCAAAAAGTAGTAGGTTGAAAAAGACTAGTGATTAAAGCGTGTATTTTATATTCCATACCCGAAGTTTCAATTAAAACAATCTAGAAGGAATCCAGATGCCTGGAAAATACAAGATAGTTGTTCTACGTGGCGACGGCGTTAGCCGAGAAGTCATTCCAGAAGCTGTCAAAGCACTTAAAGCTGCGCAAGAGGTTGTAACTGGACTAGAACTTGACTTTGTTGAGTTTGATTGTGGTTTCGAGTATTACAAAAAGACAGGAGAACCGTGGCCACCTCAAGCCTACGAGGCATGCAAAGAATCTGACGCCATTCTATACGGCGCTGTAGGATTGCCAGGAGTAGAAGGCCTCGAGCACATTGTTTACGTACATAGAATGCTCAGACAAAACTTAGATTTATACGCTAACGTGAGGCCTGTTAAACTCAGAGAGAACGTCCCCTGTCCTCTGGTAGGGAAGAAGCCGGGGGATATCGACTTTGTCATTGTGAGGGAAAACACTGAAGACTTGTATGCCCCTATGAGGGGGGTTCTCACGCGGGCAGAAGTAGCGGAAGTAGCCATAGACGTAAAAATAGTGACAAGAAAGGGGGCTGAGAGAATTATAAAATATGCCTTTGATTTCTGCAGAAGAAAAGGAAGGGGGGCTCCCTTGGACGGGAAGTTGAGGGTGACCTGCGTTGACAAAAGCACAGTTCTCCAAAGTTGCGCCCTTTTTAGAGAAGTTTACAACGAGGTTGCTGAAGGATACCCCGATATTGAAAAGGACTACGCCCTCATAGACGCTTGGACCCAGTGGGCTATAAGGCGCCCCGAATATTACGATGTAGTCGTTACGACGAATTTGTTTGGAGACATAATCTCGGACATGACTGCGCCAATTCAGGGAGGTCTAGGCTTGGCTCCAAGCGCTGAAGTCGGCGATGAATACGGCATGTTTAGGCCCATTCACGGGAGTGCCCCAAAATACAGCGGTAAGTACGTAGCAAACCCCATAGCAACTATTTTGTCGGCTAAGATGCTCATCGACTGGTTAGCTGATAAACATGATGATCGATCGGCCGGAGAAGCTGCAAACAGAATTGAAAAAGCCGTAGATTTAACCCTAAAAGAAGGCAAAGTGTTACCACGGGACCTCGGAGGTTCTTCTAAGACGAATGAGGTCGGTGACGAAATAGCCAAAAAGATTCGGATTCTATAGAGAACTCTTTAGCAAGGAATTTTTATGAGGTGCAGTTACCCATCCCATAGCGAGCAGCCAAGCTAGGAACGTGCTCTTCAGTGTCTTTGGAAATTATGCCAGCAAGCCTCTACGCAAAGTCTCTGAAAGGGAAATATGAAGACCTTGAGGTTCCGTCTTACAAGCTCAGAGAATGGTTTTCTAAAACCGACAAAGTCTTTTTTGATTGCGAGGAGTCTGATAAGTCTTCTTGCTTGGAGCTAATTCTGAAGCAGAGAAACCTTGTGGCTTTTGTAATCTTTTTTGTGGTTAGAGAAAAGCCTAGCGGCTCCTACAAATTCATGGACGCAAGCTTCCGAAACCTAGGCAAAGAAACTTTGAAGCATTTTATCCGTCGATACCACGAGCAGCTTGAATCCATGACGAAACTCGGTCTTGGGTCAAGGGGCATAGAATACGTAGAGTGCGCAGGTTACAGCTATGAATCGTCGGAGTAGAGACTTGTGAAGACTAAATTCAGAGGGTTTTAACCAGTTCTTTCAACATTGGCGTTGGAAACTTGAAACCCTGCAAGTATCGCAGGACAAACTCGTGGGCTTCAGGAATTGGAGATGCGCAACAATTTGTCGGAACTATCACCTCGTAGCCCAATTCAAAGGCATCAAGCACAGTTTTGAGGACGCAGCCTTCAGTTCGGATTCCTGTGACGATTAAAGTCTTTATTTCCTTCTCGCGTAGTGTGAAATCGAGATCGCTTCCGAAGAAGGCGCTTAACATCCTTTTTTCCACGATTACGTCTGTTGCCTTTGGGTTCAGTTCTTCTATGACCTTCGCCCCCTCAGTTCCTCGGATGGTATGTGGCGACATACCTACCCTTTTGAAAAGAGAATCTTCTCTATACCGGCTGTCACAGGCATAAATTACTAGAATTCCCTTCTCCCTGGCCTTTTCGATGAGGAACTTGATGTTCGGTATAATTTCCTTGCAGAATCTGCCGACATTGTCTTTCTGCATATCAACAACGATTACGGCTTTCTTCACATGACCTTCGGAGCACAAAAACCTCACCCATCCTTTTACTCTTTGAAACCATATCTTCCTTCGCTATTTTTCATTTTAAGACCCTACGGTACTTGTAGGCTCTTCCTAATTTCCTCTCTCTTTCAAAATACTTGATCCGGGAGGCAGAACCACTATGCGCGCGCATACTAATAAATAGACGTAAAGGTAACAGCAGTTTTATCTGACGTAAAATACGTCCTCTTTTTCTTGCGGCTTCCTTGTTGATGTTTTCTTTATCATCTTATCCTCTCTTTTTCTTAACTCCATTTCTGTCTGTCCAGTTATTTTTGCGTCGTATTCTACAAATGCGCACACGAGTTCGGCAAGGGTTTTATTTATCTCCTTCAACTCTTCAAGTGAGAATTCGGCCATAATATCCGGATTGTTGGCCCATTCCATCCAACCTGTCACGCTCCGTTCAAGCGCAAACAAAGTAAACCTGATCATGCGGACCATGTCTAGGCGATCTTGTCCTTCGACTTTAGCTGACTTTATTTCTTTTAAGATTCTTTCGCAATCTTGAGCCCATTTTCCTGTCATGAACATCACTCAATATGACATATGGAATATTCTGCATAAAAACCTTCTTGTCCCACTTTACGCCTTCCTCACAAAAGAATATAAGACCGGTAAAATTTCCTTTGGGTATGAACCTAACTGCCAAAGGGAAGGAAGAACAGTCGCTGGCGTTTGGCGGACAAGCGGTAATAGAAGGGGTGATGATTCGCTCCAAAAAGCATATGGTTGTATGCGTTAGGCAACCCAACGACGAAATACTGACAAAGACCGAAGAAATAAAATCCCTATCTGAAAAGTACAAGATCCTAAGAATTCCTTTCCTAAGAGGCATCGTGGCGTTATTCGAAACTCTATACGTAGGTATCAAAGGCCTCTATTTTTCTGCAAATGCAACTCTGGAAGAAGAGGAAAAACTCAACCCTAAAGAAATAGCGATAGCCGTTATTGCAGCTCTAGCCTTATCAATATTTTTGTTTAGTATCATACCCTTTTTCTTAACCACCCTTTTGAAGCTTGGAGGAGTAGTTTTCATTCTTGTGGAAAGCGTGGTTCGACTTGGAATTTTACTACTATACCTTGCATCCATATCTTTGGTTGGAGAGTTCAGAAGAGTATTTCAGTACCATGGCGCAGAACACACTGCTATAAACACCTATGAAGCTGGAGTTGAGTTAAATGTCGAGAATGCCAAAAAATATTCTCGGTTTCATCCAAGGTGTGGAACATCCTTTCTTCTAATAGTCACTCTAATCAGCATTCTGTTTTTCTCAATCATACC
>JAOUPL010000018.1 GCA_029879825.1 Candidatus Bathyarchaeota archaeon | reverse complement strand
AGCATTGGACTAAGTGGTCGTTCACCAAACCGACAGCTTGCATGAAGGCATAGCAAATAGTGGGCCCAACGAACTTGAACCCCCTCTTTTTCAGTTCCCTGCTCATTGCTCTCGACTCCTGAGATTCTGATGGGAAATTTGAGAAATCTCGAAAGGCATGGTTGATGGGCTTTCCTCCAACAAACTGCCAGACAAAGGCGTCGAAGGAGCCGAAACCCTCCTGAATCTCTTTAAACCTACGGGCGTTATTGATAGTCGCCAATATCTTCGCCCTGTTTCTGATTATGTCAGGATTGCTCATGAGACGTCTTACATCTTCATCAGTGTACTCAGCTATTCTCTCCGGGTCGAAACTGTCGAAAGAGTTTCTCAGAGCCTCTCTTCTCTTAAGTATGAGCTCCCAGGTCAAACCAGCTTGGAATCCTTCGAGCACTAGAAACTCAAACAATGTTTTGTCATCATGGACGGGAGCCCCCCACTCCTCGTCATGGTACTTAATGTAAAGTGGATTGTCGGTATTCCAACATCTTACGAACTTCTTTGCCATGACATAAAATAGCCGCGCTAGAAATTTAAACTTCGTTAAAAATTGCAAATTTTCGTTCATAAGACAGAAAAAAGGGAGTTTTCGGAAGATATTTTCACTGTGGGTGGGATTCGAATCCTCCACTTCCGACCAAAAAACAAACAAGCCGAATTGGACAAGGCCAAAAATTAAATGTTGGGCTGGGGTCAATGTAGCGCAAGAAGGTAACAAGTTTGGATGAAGAAGGGTTCAGAGAGTTTTGTATTAAAGGCCAGCGGGTCAGAAAAGGGCTGAGTGAAGAGACAATCCAAGCTCATATCAGAATGGTTAATGAATTTGAGGCGTTTCTGAAGAGGAAGAATCAGAGCAAAGACTTCAACACCGCCACGGTCAATGACCTTCAAAGCTTTGTGCAATATCTGATGGACGATGAGAAGAACGAGTGGGATAACTTTGTTGGCCTGCTAAGGTATGCTCGCTTTGTAAATAACAAAGAAGTAGACGTTGCCTTGCAACAACTTCTGGATGGTAGCAACGTTTTGCAGGAACTTTCCAACACGGTGCGAAAGACTGTTGGTGAAGTCAAGCACGCAAAGATATTTGAAGGAATCGAGCTGCCCCTCTTAGGCTCGCCTTCAAAGGATTGGCCGAAAACGACGAAGAAGTTCATGGAAAGACTTGAAGCTGAGCTGGATGAGAATACATGCAGGGAGATCTTGTTAAGCGGACCACATGCAGGTCCAAAAGAATATTATTTAGAGGAAAGGAAAAAGTTTCTTGAGTCGAAAGACATAGACGATTTTTTGAGGAAAAGGCACCAAGAATTTGTTGACCTGCTCAAGGAACACATGAAAGAGAACACTTTGTTTTTCAACCAAGAGATTGATGAGGAAGTCCTTGAGTATGTCCGTAACACCCCATCCTGCCAGAACGGCATTAGAAAAGGAGACATAATCTACGTCACAAAAATTCCTTACATGGCAAAGGAGTATTTACATGAGAAAGACGAAAGAATGAAGAGGTATTACTACTGCCACTGCCCTTGGGTGCGGGAAGCCATAAAATCAGGCATAGAGATTTCACCTAACTTCTGCTACTGCAGTGCTGGCTTTGAGAAGCGACCTTGGGATGTTATCTTTGATCAAACCGTCAAGGCAGATGTCATCGAAACTGTCCTGAAAGGCGATTTCGAGTGCAAGTTTGCTATTCACATACCAAAGGAATACCGAGGAAAGCCCAATTCTCGTAGCAAGCGTGCGCGCACATTAAAAAATTAGTCAACTACTGTTATAGTTTCGCGGCGCAGGTCAACCTCTATCAGTTCACAGGCTTTCTTAACCTTGCGCGCGCTCGAGCGTAGCGTTTTGTCATTTATTTTCTTTTATGAACTTCCCTATTTCTTCATCGATCAACGCCATAAACGTTGGCATAGTGGATATTAACTCCAACAATTGTGTTATGGTGGTGTAGATCTTCTGGTATCCTTTGATGTCTTTCATTTCTTCTGCGTGAGTATCCAGCGTGTCTTTCATTTCCTTGAGCTCTTTTTCCATTTCCTCAAGGAGTTTTTCAGTTCTGAAGAAATAACGTGCTGATGTGAAGGGCAACTTCTCCATTCTGTAAATGTGTTTGTGTGAGCCTGGAATTGTTTCTTTTGTGATTAGGTTCATGTCAACAAGCTGGCGAACAGATTTGGAGATGGTTCCTGCGGAAAAACCTGTCAAGTCCTGCAAATCTTGTTGGGTCAGGCTTCTTCTGATGTCAAAATATGTCAAGACCGTGGCGATTATTGGGTGGCGACCAGTGAATTCAGGAGATTTTTCTGCAAAGAATTCTACGATCTCTTGCTCTATTTGGCGGATCTCTGGATCAAATCTGTGAGGGTCTTGGGAGACTTTGCTAGAGGTCATTTGTTACACTTCTCTTTTTGGTTTAAAATCAGAAGTGAAGGTTTGAAATCTTTGCATCACGCGTTCGTAAGCTGGAATGAGGGTGTTCATTTCGTCGAGAAATCGGCGAATGTTTTCGTACCCTTTTTTCGTGGAAAGGTGAGGGTGACTTAGTTTTGCTTCAATCTCTCGGAAGAATTCTTTCATTTGGGATAAATACCGTTGAACATCTGTCAGTGATCGAAACCCGATTTGTGAGATAGTTCCGTCGAGTTCATAGTGGTATTCGTGTGTGTCTGGGTCGGAATGTTTGTTGACGACTCCTTGCTTCTCCAGAGCCTGAAGAGCTGTTGATATGGTTCCTAAGGAGTATCCTGTGAGTTTGCGGAGAATTTTTTGAGTGGCTTCTTGGTGGATGTATATGTGTGCTGTGATCTCGGAAGCTTTGTGAGAACGACCCTTCAGGTAACCCATGTTTGTTATTAAATCTATAAGTCTTTTTTCGACCGTTCTCAGTTTCCTTTCGATGAGGCGATGTTTATTGTTTTTCATCTTGATGAAACATATGGGAGAACGTTGGATATAAACGTTTTCAAAATTTATGAAATTTGAAAACGTTTAAATAGTCGAGCCTCCTCAGTACATGCCGGTTTCAAGTTTCATGAAATTTAAAGCGGGTGACGCGAAATGACTGAGGAAAAGGTAATTGAAATAGAGAATCTGACAAAGATGTACGGAAACAATGTTGGCGTTAAAGACCTGAATCTCGCTGTTTACAAGGGCGAAATAGTGGGTTTTCTTGGACCTAACGGAGCAGGTAAGACAACCACTATACGGAGTTGTCTGGCATTGATTGCAAAAACAGCAGGCGAGATAACCATATTTGGATTGGATTCCCACAGAGATGCCGTCGCGATACGAGAAAAGACAGGGTATCTGCCCGGAGATTTTGGTCTCATTTCATCGGTTAAGGTCAGTTCTTATCTTAAGTATCTGCTGTCATTAAGAGGCTGCGGGTCAACGGAAAAAATGGTGTCGCTTGCTAAGCGGCTTGAGCTCGATCTTAGCCGGAAGACGAATGAGCTTTCTAAGGGCAACAAACTGAAGGTGGGAATCGTTCAGGCCCTGATGGCCGATCCGGATCTTATCATTATGGATGAGCCAACTTCGGGGCTTGACCCGCTCATGAAACAGGAGTTCTATCGTATTCTGCGCGAGGAAAAAAAGGAGGGAAAAACCGTCTTCATGTCTTCGCATGTTCTGGCAGATGTGGAGAGAGTGTGCGATAGGGTGGCGATTATTAGAAAAGGCCAGGTGAAAGTAGTGGAGGAAATACAGGCGTTGCAGGAAAAGACAGGGAAGGTGCTCGAGGTTGAATTTGGTGATCCCTTCACCATCGATGAGTTCAAACTTGAGGGCGTAAGCGGGTTACAACAGGATAATGACAGAATAGTATTGACCGTAAATGAGAACCTTGACGGTGTGATCGAGGTTGTGTCAAAACATCGGATACTGAACATGAATCTGAAAACCTACAGCCTAGAACAACTGTTCCTGAAATATTACGCGCAGGGAGACTCTGAAAGGGGTGATGCATGATGGTTGGCAGAATAGTATACATGGAACTCAGAACTGGATGGAAAGGACTCCTCATATTTGGCCTACTTATCCTCGTCATTTCCGCGGGCATAGTGCAGATCTTTCCAACCTTCCGAGATTCACTGACTGAAGAATTGGAAGGAGCAAACAAGGTCAGTTTGGAGCTTCCCGAAGAGCAGGAAGGCAATATCACTCTTTCGTGGAAGTCGATGGAGAAGGCAACTAGTTACATGGTGCTGGAGGACAGTCGCCTGAGCATGGTAACTGCGAAACTCAAGTACACGGGTGCAGAGACAAGCATCACATTTGAAAAGGATTTTGAGGAAAAACGGTACTATGCAGTCATGGCTATATTGAACGAAACATCTGAGTCGCTGTTGGTTGGAATCGCCACAACAGAAAAAGGCGAGAATCCCTTCCAAGAATTGTTGCAGAATCCCGTCTACAAAGGCCTCACCGGCGGAAGAAACATCAACATGCTTGAGGCAAAGGGATTCATAGCGCTAGAATTTTTCAGCTGGTGGTGGATGCTTGCAGGCTTATTCATCGCCTACCTCTCGGTGTCTGTCGTAGCTAGCGATTTTGAGAACAAGCACATGGACATGTTGTTATCCACACCTGTTTCCCGGCGACAGTACCTAATCGAGAAGTTCAGTGCGATGACCATTGTAGCGCTTTTGGTAATTCTGGTGGCCACCGCCGGGCTTGCTAGCGGGCTGACAAGCATCAATGCACTCAACGAATTTCCTCCCCATATCGTATTTCAGTCATTGATAGGCTTTTTGCCTTTCTTAATGGTGATAGTTTCAGTTGGCATGTTCACCGCTGCGCTGTTCCAGAAAGTGAGGGCTGGCATGGGTTTAACCTTTGCTTTCGTCTTTGCAGAATTCTTTCTATATGCCTTCGGGGGCTTGTCCAAAAGCCTTGAATGGATGAAAACGATCAGCATCTTCAATTACTGGGATTACTCCTCTGTCATCATTGACGATTTCTTCAAAGCTGGCGATTTCATTTTGTTGACGATATTGGCGATTACGCTTCTCATCATCGGTATATTGATCTTTGAAAAGAAGGACATACCCGCGTAAACGCTTATTGGGGAGAAGAAAAAATGGGAGCGTGCATTTACCTACGCATAGGCTGAGAACCCTTTGCCTAATATTGTGTAACCAGTTATTAGTTTCATCATCTCGCTTGTGCCGTCTGGGATTGTCATCATTCTTGCGTCTCTGTAGTATCTTTCCAGTGGCATTTCGTCTGAGAGCCCAAGGCCGCCGTGGATTTGCAGCGCGTCGTATGTCACCTTGACAGCGGCCTCCCCTCCGTACACTTTGGCCATCGACGAGAGCCTTCTGGCCTCTCGGCTGCCTTTGGCGATGGCGTCTATGGCCTTGTATCCGAGGAGTCTTCCGGTCTCTATCCGAACGTTCATGTTGTAAAGCATTTCTTGTATTAGCTGGAATTTGCCGATGGGCTTGCCGAATTGCACTCTTTCTTTGGCGTACTTCACCGAAGCTTCGAAGGCTGCCTGGGCTATTCCAATCGACGTCAGTCCCATTCCGCACCTTGGTAACGTCATGAGCGCCGTGAATGGTGACATCTGGCTGAGGAGGCGCATCATTCCCTCTGACAGCGGCAGAAGCTCCATGAGTTTGGGATCGGAGAAGGCTTTGCCCATCATAGCGCTCATTTCATTCTCCTTTGCGACTTTGCAGTCTTCGAAAAACATCTCTCCGGTGGGGGAAGCCTTCCACCCTATCTTGTGCAGTTCATTTGTGTCGAACGGTGATACATCCTTCTCCAACAGAAAGAAAGACTCTGTTCCAGTGCTCAGATCTTTTGCACCGACGAAAGCTACGTCTGCGATCGTTGCGTTGCTTATCCAAGTTTTGCTACCGTTGATGACATAATGGTCTCCTTCTAGTTTAGCCGTGGTTTTGAGTTCCGAGGTGTCGCATCCCGCTTCTGGCTCTGTCTCGGCGAAACATCCTATGAATTCTGCCCTCTCCAGCTTCGGCATCAATCTGTCCTGCGTTTCGTCAGAGGCCAGCGGGACAAACATGGCTGGGAGACTGCTCATGCCGAATATCGGCACCAAACTTGCCCACACTCTGCCTACTTCTTCTGAAACTATTCCGAATATCACGGGATCGTCAGCGAACAGGGCTTTTGCACTTTCCGGATCGATGGCGACACCGATCTTCTTGAACTTCTTCATTATGTCTATTGCCTCTTCTTTCGTGAAGGGTCCTTTTCTGTCTCTTTCGTCAGCTATCGGAGCGAATTCTTTCTCCAAGAACTCGCGGATGCTATCCCTGAACATCTTTTCATCTTCTGTAAATTCAAAATCCATTTTCATAACCTCCGTATGCGTGCGCACCAACAGCATGTCTGTGGTTTCAGGTTTTTATGTCTATATGAAACAGGGATGAAAAAACGCGACAAAACCTTAATCTACAGGTTGTCAACGCACGCCCTGCAAGCCTTCAACGAGCGGGGGCTTAAGTAACAAAATAATGAAAGACGCTCTAGCGAAATCGATAACGGCTAGGATACATGCTTTTATTGCTTTGCACATAGAACAATAGTTATGAGTAGTGAACATTCGAAAACAGTTTCTTCTAGACAAATTGAAGTGGCGACGCTTGGCGGAGGCTGCTTCTGGTGTATGGAGGCTGTTTTCAGTGAATTAAGAGGAGTGGAAAAAGTCGAATCAGGATATTCTGGCGGTGCACTAGCAGATCCGACTTATGAACAGGTTTCTACGGGGAAAACAGGGCACGCAGAAGTTGTGCAAGTCAACTTCAACCCTAAAGTGATCTCTTTTAAAGAAATCTTGAAAATCTTCTTTACGATGCATGACCCAACCACCTTGAATCGTCAAGGCGCTGATGTCGGCACTCAGTACCGCTCAGTCATATTCTACCATAACGATGAACAAAAGGCAACCGCCGAACAGGTGATCAAGGAAATAACTGAGGCGAAAATTTGGAATGCGCCTATAGTCACACAGGTCGAACCGTTCAAAGCATTTTACAAGGCCGAAGACTATCACAAAGATTACTTCAAAAAACATCGTGAACAGCCTTACTGCAAGCTAGTTATTGCACCGAAAATCGCCAAGCTACGAGAGCATTATCACAAGAAACTGAAAGTGCTAGACAAGAAAAGTTATGAAAACCTGTAACAAGATCTGCAGAACGCGCGCAATTCTAGGAGCAGATAGTTCAGACTAGTCCTCTCTTACTTTTTTAGCCCTTTGAAGTCTAATAGACAGACTCGAGCGTGCCCCCTCGCCTTTACCTTTCTGTATACTTTTTTCACGATTCCTTTTTCGTCGATTAGGAAGGTGGTTCGTTCTGTACCCATGAATGTTCTGCCGTAGAGGCTTTTCTTTTTCCATACGCCGTAGAGCTCCAACACTTTTCCTTCGGGGTCACTGAGCAAAGTGAAGGGTAACTCATGTTTTCGCTTAAATTTCTGATGTGACTGGACACTGTCCTTGCTTACACCAAGTATGACTGCGTCTTCTTTCTCAAACTCTTTGGCCATGTCTCTGAACTCGATGGCCTCGCGGGTACATCCTGGAGTTCCGTCTTTAGGATAGAAATAAAGCACCACCTTCTTTCCTCGGTAGTCGCTCAACGAAATTTCTCTTCCATCATCCGCCTGTAAGGTGAATTCTGGAGCCTGATCTCCATCACTTACCAACTCAAATTACACCTCATGTCAAGAGTTTTGAGTGCCCATTTAAGTATATGTGACTGTTGCCCAACAGCAACATACACTTAAATAACACATGAAATCAACCCTAAAACATGATACCGAGTAAATCCCACTTCTTCTTGCTGTTAATTGTCCTCCTCTTGCCTGTATGCGTTGTTATGGCTCATGCACCTGACAAACCCTCAGACAATGAGAGCCTTGCAACAGCTTACATATTATCCGATCCTACCAAGTCTTGGGCTATCTACGCAGAACTTCATGAAGGAGAAGAAGCACAATATTACAAATTTGACTTGCCATCCAATGAAAGGCTCCTAGTTATGTTGTTTGTCCCAACTTCTGAAGAGAGCAGTTACGTGCCTAACTTGGCAGTTATGGGTCCCGGAATACCCTCTCAAGATGCCTTACCTGAATATGTGGAGACGGTTGATGGCGTGGGAATCATGTTGCTACAGACGCAGCGTCCACCCAGACCTACTTATGAACCTTTTACTCCGAGTAGTTACTATTATCTAGCCAGCCTAGATCAGACAGCAGCAGGTGGCACCTATCATATAGCGGTTTATGACCCTTCTCAAGGAGGTCGCTATGGCCTTGCTATCGGATACAGAGAGGAGTATGGGCTGGACGAATGGATCTTGATACCTATTGAGGTAATAGGAATTCACCAATGGGAAGGTCAGTCCTTGCTGTTCATCATTGCCCCGTTGCTAGTCACATTAGCTATTGGTTTCGCCTTTATACTTTTGAAACGTCCAGCCATACTAAGAGAATTCTTTAGTGGGATAGGATTCTTGGCAGGTCTCCTATACTTGGGCAGCGGGTTCATGACACTAACCCAAATGATTGTGGCCTTAACAAGGGCTACTCCAGATTTGAGTGTAGTTTTGACTGCAGTCTTCATCCTAATACCGATTTTACTGGCTCTAGCCATTTTTCGACTTACAATTAACCGAAAGCAAGTAACTAATAGAACAAGGGTTTTCATCGCCATTCTAGGAGTTTTGGGTCTTTTCACTTGGACCGGTCTACTAATAGGTCCTGCGTTGGCTTTAATCGCAAGTTTATTGCCCTTTTCGCAAAAGAAGGAATCGCCATTCACTACAGCCCATTCCTAATCGAGTCGTCAAGGTGAATATATGAGCCGTTTGAATCCTCAAAAGTTGCATGTCAATTACTTACTTGGAGTCGAACTGGAAACCCCCATCGTACCGCGTCGGTACACGTTAACCCACTCAGATATGACAGGGGATCTGTACTTGACAATAGGTCCTGATTATGATCTTAGGCAGATCTCGGGATGGTATACCCGATTTATGAGGGATGAAGTGCTTGCTGAATGGAAAGACAGTCAAGATGGGCCATCATTGCACGTTTACTGTCACGTGAGTGGAGGCCTAATTTTTGGGAGAGCTGGCTGGCGGGACGCTATCTTCCGCAGCGAGATGCGGTTGGTGCTGGAGGCTATTCGGTACGGTGATAGAACGCTGTTTGCTGCTAATCCAAGACTGGATCACGCTCCTGTTTTGGTACATCTTCAAGCATCTCAGCCCCGTTACAACAAAACTGAAGCATGGGGAATTCTTGCTGACTGGCGTGTGCTGATGACCCATGTTGAATAGTTTAGAAGGCCTTGAATGGTATGAAATCGAAGATAAATAAATCAGAGGAGGAGTGGAGAAAAGCTCTCACTCCAGAAGAGTTTCATGTGCTAAGGGAAAAAGGAACCGAACGACCGTTTACTGGAAAATATGTTGACCACAAGAAAAAAGGGACATACGTGTGCGCTGGTTGTGGAAACGAATTGTTTTCTTCGGATACAAAATTTGATTCTGGTACTGGTTGGCCGAGTTTTTGGGCTCCTGTCTCTGAAGATAGCGTCAACAGAAAACCTGATAATAGTCTAGGGATGCGCAGGACTGAAGTCTTATGTAGCAGGTGTGGTGGGCATCTTGGACATTTTTTTGATGACGGCCCAAAACCTACAGGACATCGTTTTTGCATCAATTCAGTAGCACTCCATTTCAAAGAACAAAAGGAGTCTGCTGAGTAGACAGAAGATTAATCCTTATGGTTGCTATAGATGGGTGCGCCTAATTTCGTATGGAAAAGTCAGTACTAAAGGTGAATGAAGTTGAGAGAATTTGTCAAACCTAGAGTCGTCATCAGCAAATGTATCGAGTTTGAAAATGTCAGATGGGATGGCCAAATGATTTCCAGTGATTTTGTCAAAAAGCTTATGCCCCATGTGGAATTTATCCCAGTTTGTCCCGAGGTTGAAATAGGGCTCGGAGTTCCACGATATCCAATACGAATCGTTCTATTAAATGGCGAATTAAGGCTTATACAACCAGCAACAAACCTTGACCTTACGGAGAAAATGCGAAGATTCGCCTATTCATTTCTAGATTCTTTACAAGAGGTTGATGGTTTCATACTCAAAAGTCGTTCGCCAACCAGCGCTATTAGAGACGCAAAAATCTACCCCAGCACGGAAAAGAAGGTTGCACCGATATCGAAGGGTCCTGGATTTTTCGCAGCAACAGTTTTAGAGAGATTCCCCCACTTGGCCATAGAGGATGAAGGACGTTTAAGGAATCCGCGAATAAAGGAGCATTTCTTAAAGAAACTCTTCACACTTGCAAGCTTCAGAGAGGTCAAAACATCAAATTCTCTAAGGAACTTGGTAAGATTTCATTCCGAAAACAAACTGCTGTTTAAGGCCTATGATCAAAAAGAGACAAGAAACCTCGGTGGAATAGTTGCAAATCAGCAAAAGAAAGCGTTTGACGAAATGGTCATAGACTACGAGCAGCATCTTTTTAAAGCGCTTAGGAGAGCACCGAGATGCGGCTCAACCATAAACGTGATGATGAATGCCATGGGCTATTTCTCCGACAAGCTCTCCAAACAAGAGAAGTCGTTTTTCCTCGATTCATTAGAAAAATATAGGGCTGGAAAGCTTCCGCTAAGCGTTAACACAGGCATACTGAAGTCATGGATAATCAGGTTTAAGGAAGATTACTTGTTGAACCAGACTTTTTTTGAGCCTTACCCTGAGGAACTAACGGATATAGACGCAATGACCGTCTACTGTGATGGAAAAGATTATTGGAAACAATGATCGCGCGAGCACGCACTCCCAACTCTTCGTCAGTTTATTTCTTGATTGCCAACTTTGCACCACAAACAGAGCACTTTCCTTCAGCTGTAATCTTCGGTTGCTGAGGGACGTCTGCTCCACAGAGTCCGCACTTTACCATAGGAATTCACCTCCACGAAGCTAATTGTTTTATTGCGGGTTTCTATTTGGAAGGGCTGAACTTTTAAGCTTATGTGACTGTTGCCTAACAGCAACATACACTTAAATAACACATGAATCTACCACACACAAAGAGGAGTGGTTATGAACTATAAAGAAAGACAGGAAATAATTGCTAGTTCACCTATTTCTTTCGGGTATTTGAAGCGTTTCAACACTGCTGCCGGTGTTTTACATCTAATACAAGGGATAATAATGTTACTTCTCGGCCTTCTACTAGAGTGGACAAGAGACGTATACACGTTCTATCTAAAAATAGACATAGTCAGTCTAGGCCCACCACCCGTATTCGGCGATGTATTACCAGATCCTCAAGTTTTGTTCACTGTGGGCAGTCTAGGGGCGATTCTGGCTTCTTTCCCTCTTCTTTCCGCCATAGCACATTTTACAATCGCTTATCCGAAGAACAAGAGTTATAATGAAAACTTGAAAAAGGGGATGAATCCTTACCGTTGGTATGAATACGCCTTCTCGGCTTCAATAATGATAGTCTTAATTGCATTGTTTCTAGGTGTCTGGGATTTTTGGTCGTTAGTCATGATTTTTGTTCTAAATGCAATGATGATAATGTTTGGATATCTGATGGAACTAGTGAATCAGAAAACCGAGAAAACCAATTGGTCTGCATTTATCTTAGGATGCATCTCTGGTGGAACTCCATGGGTCGTACTCTACGCCTATTTCATCGCTGCTGTTCGCTCTACAGGTTTGAACCCACCAACATTTGTTTACCTTATACTCTTCATCTACTTCATCCTATTCAACATCTTTGCCATCAACATGGTTCTACAATACAAAGGCGTTGGACGTTGGAAAGACTATCTATACGGTGAAAGAGTTTACATTATACTTAGCTTCGTAGCAAAAACGATTCTGGCTTGGCTTGTGTTCGTGGGAGTATTTGCACCCTTCTAGGCAAAGCGGTAGACCTCAGTTCGGTAGATATCTCCACTGTGGAGAGGGTTCAAATTCTCCCGTTTGCGCGTCACCTACACGTCTTTTCGGGGAGAGCCAGCTGATGTGGAAGGTGGAGTTGTTATTGGTAAGCGAAAAATTCAGAAAACAACGACAACTTCTTCTAAGCTGAGTCAAGGTTTGGGCAGGTGTTTCAGAGGTTGTGTAGTTGCCGTCGTCCATCAACTGCCATCCCCTATTGAGCCATCCCTTCCAGCTGATCAGGCCTTGCCTTGCCCCTCAGTTTCTTCAGCACCTCTTCCACAGAAACCACGCTTAGTCTTCCGCCGTTTTTTTCATGGATTTTGAATCCCTGTGGATCATTGTTAAGGTCTTTGGCTTCAAATGTTGATTATACCTTAGAAGCGTGTGCGCATAGGAGTTGACAGTACAGCTAGGGGAAAAGTTGAAGGAGTTTGCGCGGGGTCCTTTGAGGCTACTTTTCTTTCCATCTCGTTACTAGGGAGCCTATTATTATGAAGACCGCCGCAAGCACTGAGACAATAGCCATGTTTATGATAATGCCTTCGGTGTATTTGTAGATCATGGCGGATCTGAGTCCCTCTGAGAAGTAGGTTAAGGGAAGTGCCTTGGCGATTGTCTGCATGTAGTCGGGCATGAACTCGACAGGCCAGTATGCTCCTGAAAGGAACATCATGGGAAAGGCGATGGCGTTTCCAATCGCAGAGGCAGCTTCCACGTCCTTTATGAGACCTGAAAGCACCATGCCTATTCCAGAGAACAGGACAGAGCCTATGAAGATGAAGACGATGGAAAATATGTCGGGTATGGCTTGAGCGTTGAATGCTAGCCAACCAACTACGATTATTATGGCTGTGAGCATGAGGTTCAACAGGGTTTGGCTGAGAACGTTTCCGAGGATCCACTCGAGTTTGCCAAGCGGCGTGATGGAAAGTCTCTTTATTATGCCCCTTCTTTTGAACTCTGTGGTGTTTGTCGTCACCCCTATGATTCCGTTGGTCATGATGAAGGCTGATATGACCCCGGGAAGATAGAAATCTATGGTCCTTAGCTGCCGTTCGGTGAAAGGCTCCTCTTCGAAGTTGACTATGTTTCTGGCTCCCATCAGCTCGTAGTTGAAGGCGTTGGCCACGCTCATAACAATGCTTCTAACGATTCCTGAGGACTGGTCTGAGGCGTCGAGGATGAGGGTCAGTGATGCTTTTCGGTCGGGAAGGCTCGCGTTGTATTGCCCCATCTGATCTATGCCTTGCTGCATGGCCATTCTCTCGGTCTCGTTTAGGAATGGCTCGAAGTACTCATACACCGTCTGCAGGGTGCTGTAGGATATTCCAACCCTAACCTTCAAGGTGCCGTTCAGCATGTCATTCTGGAAGCCTTCGGAGATTGCGAGAACGCGGATGTTCCCTCCTAACGGACCTAAAACGTCCCTGGCGTAAGATCTAAGATCTGTAACGTCTCCAGGTATGGTTCTTATCGCGAAAGTTTCTGTGGAGTTCAAGGCTTCGATGAAACCTTCTGAGAGCGGCGTTGGTGTTCCGTCTACGTCGAGGTTCTGGATGAAAAGGCTGTAGGTTGATGTTCCGCCGCCGCCGAAGACCGCTCCGAAAACTAGTAATAGCAGAACCGGGAACATTATACTGAAGAAGAGACCTGATCTGCTTCTCAACCAGTTCTTTGTGACAGCTTTGAATATTATTAGCGTTCTCCTCACGTCAGTTCACCCTCCTCAGTTATTCTTCCTCCAACCACCTTTAGAAACACATCTTCGATGGTCGGAGTCTGGATCTCGATCTCCTTCGTTAGGTTCATTTCGGTTAATGTGGACAGGACTCGCCACATCTCATTCACGTCGTCAGCCTTGACAAAGACATCCCCGTTGTGGTTCAAGGTTGTGCCGCCGAACCTGTCTTGCAGAGTCTTCGCCATTTCCTTGCCTCCTTTCCTTACGACGAGGACCTTCAGTCCGCCATACTCAGATATCAAGTCTTGAGACGAGCCGATGACAGCGATTTTTCCCTTGTTTATGATTGCTATTCTGTCAGCGAGCACCTGAGCCTCCTCCATGTAGTGACTCGTCAAAAACACGGTCTTGCCCAGCTTCTTCAAGTTCTCCATGACACTCCACACCTCTCTCCTCGCCTTAGGATCCAGCCCCGTGGTCGGCTCGTCTAAGAAAACCAGCTGCGGATCGTTGACGAGGGCCGCGGCCACGCCAACCCTCTGCTTCAAGCCGCCGGACAAGTTTTCAAACCGTTCATTAGCTTTGTCTTCCACGTCTAGGAGCTTTATGACCTCCATAGTGTCCAACTTTTTCTCATACATACCTCCGATCAGGTCTATGTTCTCCTTAACTGAAAGCTTGTCCAAGGCGCTGAAGTCCTGAGGTAAGACACCTATTCTCTTCTTGATCTCCTTGGCGTCTTCCCGCTTGGTCACATCATACCCAAAGACCTTCGCAGACCCGCTTGTGAGAGGTCTTATACACTCAAGGATCTCGACAGTCGTCGTCTTCCCGGCTCCGTTAGGGCCGAGGAAGGCGAAGACCTCTCCCTCATAAAGCTCAAAGGAGATGCCGTCAACGGCCCTTAGGTCCCCGTACTGCTTGACTAGGGAACTCACTTCCACAACTTTTTTTGCCATCCTTACCCAACCTAGCAAAATCAAGATGTATGTTTCAGGTTTCTTAATCCAGAGAGAGTTTAAAGATTTTAGCCTTTCGCATGTAGAGAAAAGTACTCGCCGTGATGTTGGAAGCACTTTTACCGAAATATCGTGCCAAGCGAGCGCACTTGTGAAGGAGTTGCATAGAGAAAAGAAAGGAAATAGAATGGCTGGAAGGCTTTTGCGTTGATTTATCAATTCACGCTGGGTTTCTTAGCGATGTTCAAGACAGCACACTCTGTGCCTGTCTACCATGCACACTTCTCTTCTTGCCACTCACGTGGCACTCCTTTACCTACTACTCTCTTACGTAACACACCTATAGCAAACGATAACGGACACATTTTAGCCAAACGGTCATCACCTTTCTATTTTTGGCTAACAGAAAGAAGGATGCTAATATGTTAAAAACTGCGTGTGCATGCTTCCTCAATGTTTGGCGGTTCATCTGAGGTTGATGTGGAAGTGGTTGTTGTATAGTGCTTAGTGGCTAGTTCTAGACTGAGTGTTTTCGGGGGTGGGTAGCTGATCTGGAAGCTGCGTGTTGTTGTTGGCTTTTTCCTGCGTTTGTTAACAACAACACCCGCTTCTAAGTTGAGTTAAGGCTTGGGCAGCTGTTTCATAGGTTTTCGTCTTCGGCTTTTTCCAGTTTTCTGTTTAGCTCTTCTAGGCTGTGGATTACGAATTCTCCTACGTGTTTGCCGGTTCTGTCGAGGTGGAAAGCCGGTATGCCTAGCCTTCTGGGGACGTCGAAGTCAAAATTCCGATCGTCACCTATGTGGATCATTTCATGTGGGGAGACTCTGAGAATGCTGCATACTCTCTTGTAGAGTTTGACGGTTTTCTTGACCACGCCGAAGTCAGAGGTTGAAGAGAAAACTCGGTCGAAAAAGTCTTTCATGTTGGCCTTTTCGAGTTCCAACTCAACAAACTCCCTAATAGCGTTCGTCACGACAACCAGTCTGAATCCTCTCTGCTTCAATTGCTCCAGCACCTTAGGCACCTCCGGATAAGCTTTTATTCTGTGTTCAAAGTTCCTCAGCAGTTCTTTCGCTTCGACGTTGAGGCCGAACTTCCTTATCCAGTAGTGAATGTCATACCACTCAAGCCTGTCCTTGCCCACCATGTCGTATTCTCTCTTCACGGTTTTCTTCGCGTTTTCAACGGAAACTCCTTTCTTAAGTGAGTATAGCCGCGGTATCTCCTCAAGCCAGACAGAATCAACGAACATGTTGTCGAAGAGTGTGCCATCCAAATCGAAAGAAATCACCTTTATCCTAGCCATTGTTCTTCCAACCACATACGTGCTAAGACGAAGTCGCAGGTTCGCTTCAGAAACTGAACTCCTTCTCAGCTTCCTCGATGGTTATCTTGAAACCGTAAATCGTGATCTTCAGGCTCTTGGCTGTCTTGTTGATTATCGTAAACCTTCCAAGTGTGATGAAATGAAATGGCTCATCGTAGGGGGCTAGCGTTCCGGTGTGAAGTTTCTTCGCCATCAACAATTCACCTACGTATCAATAGCAAAAAACATAAATAATAACTTCTATGCGCGCAAGCATAGACAAAAACCATAACAAAAAAGAGGGAAGATTCGGTCAGAGCATGCGTTTAGGCTATGGGTTGCGTGAAGACTCTCACTCTTCTGTTGACGATGAAGAGAAACACCGTCACCGCCGCGAAAACAATCGTCGTCGCTCCGAAGAGGTACATCATGTTTGTGACGTTCTTGTTGGTCGCCAGCTGCTCCTCCAACTGACCCTCCAGTTGTTCGTTAATCGTTTGTTGTTCCTCCAATTGATCTTCCAATTGTTCGTTAATCGTGACTTGTTCCTCTAGTTGTTCTTTGTAGGGCGATTCTATGTAGAGTAACGGTTGATAGGTTAGGTGTTCTGATGCGAACCAATTCTCCGCCGGAGGGTTCCAAAGCTCGGTTACGGCTTTCACATAAACCTTCGTGTAGCCTGAAGCGATGTTGGTTGGAAGACTGAACGGAATGTAGAAGGTGCTTGAATTTCCCGGCTGAATCTCAGAGGGTAAAGTTGCATTGGTCTCGAATATCCCTTTGTAGGGGTTTTCGTCAGTGTAGTAGTACTCAATTGTGGCGCTTAGCCCGGTGACCCTGATTTTGTTTTCTTTGTCGTTGTTTATGGTGACTGTGATGTAGCCTGTTTCGCCTTGGTGGTACGTGTCCTTGTCAAAGGTGCACGCAGTGATTGTCGTAGCTTGCACAGCAAAGGGAACAGTCATCAAAGAGAGAAATGTCA
>JAOUPL010000080.1 GCA_029879825.1 Candidatus Bathyarchaeota archaeon | reverse complement strand
GGTTTGCCAACCTTTCAATTTCATGTATTTCCCCCAACGTTAGTCGCTGGAAGTGGGAGATGTCAAGCCTAGTCCTCTCCACATCTTTTTGAGCTCCGGACTGCCAGACATGCTCTCCAAGCACACGTCTCGCTGCCCCCATAAGAACATGGGTTCCAGTATGATGTTTCATCAAGCTGTTTCGTCTTTTCCAGTCAATAGACCCTATTACCTTGTCTCCTTCTTTGGGCACTGAACCCTTAACGACGTGAACAATGACGTTTCCGATTTTTTGGACATCCACAACCTCTGACTGAGTTTTATCAAACTTTAGATAGCCATGATCTGCTGGTTGCCCTCCGCCCTCGGGATAGAAAGCCGTTTTTTCGAGTACAACATATTTATTGTCTAAGACCCGAAGAACCTTCGCTTCAAATTCCGTAAGATAAGCGTCTTCATAATAGAGCATCCGAGTTTCGGGAAGACCTGAAACCAAGGCTTCTAATCCTTCTATTTTCTCCATTTCTCGCGGCGGAGGCGCTTGGACATGTCTCTCAGCAACTTCCGCATAGAAGTTTTCAGGCACCTTTGCTTGGAATCCTTCACTCTCAGCTGTTTCCTTAACCACCTCTGGTGGAAGGCCATGAGAGTCGTAAAGTTCTATCAACGTTTCGGTTGGAATTTCAGAGAGTCCTTTCGCTTTCAAATCTTGAGTTATCCTTTTTACAAGAAGACGACCTCTCTTGAGAGTTTCCCTGAACTTGTCTTGCTCCACTGAAAGAATTTCCAGTATGTTGTCTCGCATTTCTTGTAGGTGTGGAAAATCTTTTGACCAAGAAGCAATCTGTAAGTCGATAATGTCTAGGAGTTTTTTCTCTATTGCAAGCATTCTAAGCAGACGGTAGGTTCGGCGAAGCATAAGCCTAGTCAAGTATCCCTCGCCTACGTTGGAGGGGACGATTCCCTCTGCAAGCATGAAAGCTAGGCACCTAGTGTGATCCACAACAGCAAAGCAGTTTTCAACTGGAAGCAACGCCTTGTCAAGCTCGTCAACGCCTATCCCAACCTGTTCTGCAACCTTTCTCCGAACCTCGCTTCGATCAGCCATCTTTTTCAAAACCATCGCGCCGGAGAGTTCTGCTACCCTCGCCAGCAAGTTGTTATCAACGTTGCTTACGCCAGCAAATTTCAATACTTTGTTTAAAATGGGACCGTAAACCGCATGGAAACAACTCAGAGAACCCTGCGAAAGCCAAGTGTATCTTTCGATTCCATATCCTGTGTCAACCGTTCGTATTGGAAGTTCAACAAACTCGTCGTTCACCACTTTGAACTTCATAAAAACTAGCGTGGCAACTTCTAGTCCTCGAATTATGGTTTCGAGGTCTGGTCCCGCGTTTCCTCCGCCTGACCAAACATCCTCTTTGTAAACGACTTCCTCAGACTTTACTCCCAGCTCCTTTGTCACAAATTCATGATGGTACCGCACTGTCTGGTCTTTCCAATAGACCTCCTTGTCCGGATAATTGAAAGCATGATGGCCCCCCATCTCAAAGATGGTTAAGTGGCGACCAAAGGTGGGTCCAACGTTATCCACATCCACAAACCTGATGCATGGCTGGCTTATGACGAGGGGGTTAGCCGGAGGAGGAGTAATCCCGTTCGTAACATATGGCTGAAAGTCGATGATGCTAGCGTGGGTGAAGTAAAGGTCGTCTCTCCACCTAGCCACAACCGGATACGGCTTGATCCTCACGTGTCCACGCTTCTCAAAAAAAGAGAGAAAAGCCTCCCGCATCTCTCGAAAACTGTAACGCCTGCGAGTAGGCGACTTGCTGATAAAAGTTAAGGGTGCACAACCCTCAGGAGTTGATTCTTCACATGTTTTCTGATCTGGATTTTGGGTCCAAAAGTATTCGCCACAGACTGGGCAGTGCCTTCGAACGTATCCAAACTCGTCAAAGAAGGAAACATGATATTCGCTTTCTGGAAATCGCCTCAACCCTCATCCTCCAACAGACATGGAAACCCAAGCGACTTCAAGAGTAGAAGTCTAAAGAAGAATTTAAATTGTTGTACAAAGTAACTTAAAATTTCCCCTTCTTCCTCCCTAAGACTAGGATCACGACTAGAATATAGATTTATAAAAGACGCAACGTAAAAGTTGGAGTAATGCGCAACTGACCAAAAACAGAAACTCGCTGAGAGAGAAAGGAGTTAAGTAATGGCCACTGCGCATCTCCAACTTTTACAAAAACGTGAATGGAATTAAGTTCTATAAAAATCTTTCCATATTTTAATTCAGTTTATGGCGGATAGTTTCCACCAATTTTCAATGATTTTTAATTAGACAGGTTTTATAATGCGTAAGGAGATTTGTTTTGTCACAGACCTCTTGGAAAGTTGTCATCAATAGTAATTATGGTGCATTGAAGGAAACAGTGTTTCCGTGCAATTATCCGAATAGAGCGCCGAGACCTTCCAGTGCAGCTTCTTCCTTCTCTTTCTCCTCTTCTTCCTTTTTCTTCTCTTCTTTTGCTGGTTTCTTTTCTGGAGCTGGCGCAGGAGCGGTAGGTGCTGGTGTTGCGGTCATTAACGCCGGTGAAGTTTTGATCGCCTCGTCGATGTCAACTTCGGCGAGGGAGGCCACTAGGGCTTTTAGTCTGACAGGGTCTGCGTTTACGCCAGCAGCTGTGAGCACGTCTGTTAGATTTTTTTCGTTAATTTCTTTTCCAGCCTTGTGAAGAAGCATTGCAGCATACACGTATTCCATATTCTTTCCCTCCATCTTTTCCATTATACTGCCTTTTCAACCTTTCTGAACCGAACTTTCAAGTACGGTCTTTTTGTTTACCGTAGCTAATCTCGCACTTAAACTTAACATTTCTGTATGCGCTCTTCTGATAAGATCCTTTATGGTGTCGGGGTTGGGTATTCCCGCGTTTAACGCCAGTCCATAGGCTTTTTGATGAGCTGTTTGAAGAAGAAATACAATGTTTTCTGGAAGGGGATACGCGGCGTTCACGGACAAATTGAAGGCATAGGCATGCGCTTCCTCTATGCTTCGCCGAACCTCACCAAGATTCAGCCGCAGTTGTTCTTCAACTATGATTAGGCCTTCGTCGTAAACAGCCTTCAAGGTGAGACCAACCTCCACGGGTTTTATTCCAAGCTTCGAAAGCACGCTTGCGAGTCGCGCTGTTATAACATCTCCCTTCTTCGCCACCATAGTGTCTCGCGACACCCAAACGCTTCCACCCTCTATTCTCGTGGGCAAACCTACGGCGGTGAATTGGCTGATGATCGGGCCTGGAGGCAATCCCGTGTTTCCAGACGGGATGGTGATGTCAAAGGCAGCAATGTCCCCAGCCTTCGCTGTTGTCTTCACCCTGCTTCTTTCAAGGAGAAGCACAAGTTTGAAGGGGTTGAGGTTGGTGAAAAGGAAAATGTTGGATCCTGCCAGGTGTTCTTCAAGATTTTCAAGTCTAGGCTTATCTTTGCATTCGGCAATCGCCCTTTTAATTATAGTGTTCTTGACAACGCGGAGATAGGCGCTTTTTTCCAGTTTTCTCTTTAACTCTTGAAGTTGGGCAGCCCTAACCTTTTGCAGGCTGGCAACTCCAACAGCATTGTACTGCTGCAGAAAGTCCTTTATTTCTTGGACCGCTTCGGCTTTTGCCACTGTCGTTTGACGGAGTGTCATGGATTCTCCCTACATGGCTACTTTGACCGGTGTACCCATTGCGGTTTTAAGGTGAATTGAGTTAATGTTTTTGATTCCTCTTCTAAGTTTCCCCTCGATCCTTCTCACAACTGCTTGAATGTTTTCAGCTATTTCCTCATCTGCCATGTTTTCGTTTCCAACACGGCATTGAAGAACTGGCTGATCCCGCATCCTTAAAAAAACCATTTTTCGATGCTTTTCAATCTGGTCCTTTATGTTGACCGTCGGAGGCACCGGAGTCGGCATCTTCCCCCTAGGTCCTAGAGTTGCGCCGAGGCTCTTCCCTGCAAGGGGCATGAGTGGAGCTTCGGCGATGAAAAAGTCATAGGTCTTCGCAAGTTCTTTTTGTTTTTTCTTATCACCCATTAAGGCTTCAAGGTCGTTTCTTTCAATAACCAAATTAGCTCCTGCCTTTTTGGCTTTTAAGGCCAGTTCACCGGAGGCGATGACGCATATCTTGCTTTCCTTTCCTAAGGGATAGGGAAGCTCGATGAGTTCTTGAATTCTACTTCCAGTCTTTTTTGGGTCAACATCCTGCAGGTTTATGGCAAGCTCTAAGGATTGGGCAAAGTTTCTCTTTTTAGACTTGTCTTTAGCTTCCTTTACTGCGTCAAGGATACCTTTCATGTTTAATGGCATGTTTGAAGCCTCGCGCCAGAGACGTATAAGAGTCGATTATAAAAATCTTGTTATTCCCTTTCTTTTAGCAATGCGTCGTGTTTTCCTTCATCGATTTCCCTTTGAACTTCCCGTGGATCTTTGTCTTCCACCGTTGCGCCCATGCTCACGCAGCTTCCCAAAACTTCTTTAACCGCAGCCTTTAGGTTCTTGGCTAAGAGTTCAGTGCCTTTGACTTTGGCTATGCGCACGACTTGTTCCATGGACAGGTTTCCTATTTTTTCGGTTTTTTGTGCCCCTGAGCCTTTCTTGACTCCCAACTCGCTGACGATCAACGCGGAGGTTGTGGGGGTGCCTACACTCACCTCAAACTCTTTTGTTTCAGCGTCTACAATGACTTTCACTGGCACCTTCATGCCGGAGTAATCTTTAGTAATTTCGTTGATTTTATTCACGATGACGAGAACGTTGACGCCTAGCGGTCCAAGGGCTGGTCCCAATGGAGGCCCGGCGGTTGCTTGTCCACCGCTCACCAACGCTTCAATAACCTTCTTTTCACCCATTTCTCACCCTTCCTTCTTCGCCTTCTCGACGAGTTTCACGTAGTCGGCGTGAACTGTAATGGGTAGAGTGAAAGTCGCTTCTAACAACTCAAGGGTTACCTCTTCTTTTGTTTTGTCGACTCTTGTGATTTTGGCCCTCATTCCTTTGAAGGGCCCTCCCACAATTTCGACAATGTCGTCTTCGTCCAGCTCTTCGATCACTGGTTTTACAACAATGTAGCGTTCGACTTCTGGGAATGTCACGACTCCCGGGACTCTGGACCTCACGTGTCTGATTCCAGCTATAGCCTTCTCTACGGAGTGCGGCCCGTCGGCTTCAACAAAAACGTAGCCTTTCAACATTTCCGGCACGAGTATGGCTTTTATAGGTAACTTGTCCATTCCAACCCTAGCCTCAATGAGGTTTGCCACGTTTTTCTCTTGCCCTGCTGTGGTTCGCACTGCGAAGACCGCAGTTGAAAACTTCTCTTCTTCGCCCATAATTATCAGCTCGTGGTTGGTACTCCGGCGCCCGTTAACGCGAAGGATATGAGTTTGATGAGGAAGCCGACTCCTCCAATTGCGATGGTGCCGAGTAAGCATATCTTTATCGAGAGCCA
>JAOUPL010000017.1 GCA_029879825.1 Candidatus Bathyarchaeota archaeon | reverse complement strand
CTACGGCGAGATCGCCGATTTCCTCTATGACGTTTTTGGGCACAACTGCTCCAGTAGGGTTGTTGGGGGTATTCAATATGATAAGTTTCGTCTTTTTGGTAACATGCTTCTTAATTTCATCCACATCCGGAACGAAACCATCTTTTTCTTCCAAAAAAATGCGTTTCGGAACCCCGCCCACGAGCAACACGTTCTGAAGGTATCTGGGCCAAGCAGGATCAAAAACTAAAACCTCATCGCCGGGGTTGACTAGGGACTGGATGGCGGCGTAGATTGCGCCTAAGCCTCCGTCGGTGACTAGAACCTCGGTTTCTGGGTCAGCCTCGATTCTATTTTCGCGTTTAAGCTTTCTAGCCACTGCTTCACGAAGTTCGAGGAGCCCTTCTGTGGGGGTGTAGTGGGTGAAGCCTTCATTTATGGCTTGAATAGCCGCCTCTTTGATGTGTCGGGGAGTGTCAAAATCTGGTTCTCCGAGCTCCAACCTTATGATGTCGGTTCGTTCCATCACCAATCTCCTAACTTCGGCAAATTTGGATGGAAGAAGTCTTCGAGTCCTCTCAGAAAATTTGTCTTCCAACTATACAGCCCTCCGCCTTCAAACTATTTGCTCGATTAAGAATGAAAACCTTGTGGATGCGCGCGCTTTAGGTTCTGGATTATTCTGTTCAATGAAAATCTTGTTTACTTACAACCTATTCCAGTGACCACATGAAGAACGCTTCACCCTTGCTCTTCATTGCATAGTGTGCGTGTGTGCATGTTTACTCGATGCTTGGCGGTTCATCTGAGGTTGATGTGGAAGTAGCTGTCGCATAGTCCTCAGTGACTAGTTCTAGACTGAGTGTTTTCGGGGGTAGGCAGCTGATCCGGAAACTGGGAGTTGTGGTGGTTTTTTCCTATTTTTGTTCACCACCACAACACTTCTAGGCTGAGTGTTTTCTTGGATGGACAGCTGACCTGGAAGCTGCGTGTTGTTGTTAACAAACTTAGGAAAAGACTAACAACAACACTTGTAAGCTGAGTTGAGGCGTGGGCAGGTGTTTCAGAGGTTGTAGTAGTCTTTAGGGCGCGCGCTTTTTTCGGAGTGGCTAAGGTAAGAATGGCGTGACACTAATAATTGCTAGAATTTCATTTGCGCGCAGGAAACAGTTTTTCGAGTCTTTCTTCTGGAACAGGTTTGGTGGCTAGGCTGATGATGAAATAAATCGAGGCTGCGCCGAACATTAGAAGCAATGCCCAGTAACCCCAATGGTACAGGCCAACAAATTTTCCATAAGCTTTGGGATGAAGAATAGTGAGGGTTAATCCGTAAATTATGGTGGATATGGCGCCCCATTTCGTTGCTCTCTTCCAGTACATTGAAACTCCGACAACGAAAAAGAATATCCCAGCCTGAGCCACGGCTGAGCCTGCCATAAACTCCGAGAGAATGGGTGGAGGCGAAGTGAATGTCCACCATAACGGTATTGCTATGAATGGGATAAGCATCAGTTTCGTAAGCCGCAGCAGCTTCTTTGGAGAAGCCTTGGGATAAGCGTTGTGAATAAAGTCCCGTGTTATGTTGGTGGCCATTACCATAACCATGCCCGCTAAAGTTGCAACAGCTGCTGCAAAAACGCTTGCGGCAAACAAGGATGCGAGCGGAACGCCACCGGCACTTATACTTGCATAGACCGCCGCTGAGTCACCGTATATGGGTGGATTAGTAGCCATTAGGGAGTCGCCCCAGACAGTTCTGGCAGCAAGTCCTACAACGCCAATCCATAGGGGGGTTAAGCCGCCCACAACGAGTATAGGCAACATCATCCAATACTCGCGTTTAGTGATTTTTCGGGTGCCCAAGAAACGGGCTATGTTATGTGGAAAACCTGTTGCCATAAAGAGAAACATGAACACTGCAACCACAACTCCAACATAATCCACGCCTGGAAAAGCTAAACCTTCCGGAGGAGGCAGAGGCAACGTGTAGTCCTTTAGGGAGATCTGTGTTTGGTTTCCTCCAGGATAAGTAAATGTCTGGGTTCCGATTGCTCCTGCGATTTCCGCCGGACCCCCTGCCCAAATGAGGGCTGCTATGCCCAATGTCCAGCCGACAATTGTTAACAGAACGCCTTGGAAACCTGAAACCCATTGGGTGCCCGTGTATCCGCCAACACTCAAGTATACAAGCACCAGGATTGCTGTTGCGAGTAGACTTCCGTAGAAGGGCGTGTTAGTTGTTATCGTCCAGACCGTTGCCATGGCCTTGTATTGCCCCACAGAGTAGACTATGAGGAGAACAATCATTGCCAGTCCAGCCAACGCCTGCACCGTTCTGCTTTCAAACCTTACCCTTAGCATTTCTGGCACCGTTCGGGTCCCAAATGCCACGTACCTTCGCATTCTGTAGCCAATTACTAGACATAGGGCTATGCCTGCCACAGAGGTTGTACCGATGAGCCAGCTACCTGACCAGCCATAAGCATAGCCCAAACCGGCATTCCCAAAGATCGCCCAACCGCTCAAATAGGTTGCAACCAAAGCAAAACCAGTCACAAGAGGCCCGATGTCTCCACGGCCTACCAACCATTCCTCGAAACTCTTAGCTTTTTTCCTCATTAAATAACCCAAAAGAATGCTTATGGTCAAGAATGCTGTTATAGCTGCAATAACGCCGACCGTTATTTCTGGTGCTACTTCGGGTATTGGGGGAGCCATTCACTCTTCCTCCCAATAATAACGAGTTTTTATGAAAACTACAAGAACGCCGAAAACTATTGCGAGTAAAGCGTGACCCCAATAAGTGTACCAGCCACCTAGTAAGTATGCGATGACAGGAACTAGGATAATGCACAGAACCATGATTGCTAATAGACCGTGGATTTTGCTCATCGTAGTCTCCTCATTCTTTAAAGTGTCATACTTTAACTACTTAATCTTTAAAAGAATAATGCGCGCACGTAAAATTATTTATGCGCCCCGCTCTTTACGATAAGAAAATGCGGTGATACAATGAAGGATTCAGTTGGAAGTTGGATTTACGAGCCTAAGTTTGAAAAAATGCCTAGAGAAAGACTCGTGGAACTGCAAGAGGAACGCCTGAGGAAAATTGTCCGGTTTTGTTATGCGAAAATCCCATTTTACAAGAGAAAGTTTAAGGATGCTGGAATAACTCCCGATGACGTAAGAACATTGGGTGATCTTGAGAAAATACCTTTCACCACCAAAGAAGACCTTCGTAAGGCCTATCCATATGAAATGTTAGCCATGGACATAGGTGAAGTTTTGGAGTTGCATGCAAGCTCCGGAACGACGGGACATCCAACGACATGCGCATACACCAAAGGAGATTTGGGAGTTTGGTCCAAAGTCATGGCGAGGATATATGCTTCTGCTGGAACAAGAAAGCATGACATTGTCCAGAATGCTTACGGGTACGGCTTGTTCACGGGTGGTTTGGGCTTCCATTATGGAGCGTTAGAGATAGGTGCAACAGTTTTACCTATTGCTTCAGGCAATACTGAACGGCAGATAAGACTTGCAAAAGAATATGGGACGACCATACTTGCGTGTACGCCAAGCTATGCAGCCTACATAGGTGAATATGCAAGAGAAAAAATGGGAATAGACCCAACGAAAGAGCTCAGTTGGAAAAGCGGGTTGTTTGGAGCTGAAGTATGGTCTGAAGAGCTTAGACTTAGAATTCAGGAGCTTTTGGGACTTGAAGCCTTTGACATCTACGGCCTTTCAGAGGTGATTGGTCCAGGGGTGTCAGTGGAATGCCCGGAGCACAAGGGGCTCCACATCTATGTAGATCATTTCTTGCCAGAGATAATCAATCCCGTGACAGGGCAAAAACTCGAGGAGGGAAAAACCGGAGAACTCGTTTTAACAACTTTAACTAGAGAGGCAACACCGGTGCTTAGATTCAGAACAGGCGACGTGACATCTCTTACAACTGAAGAATGCTCATGTCAAAGAACTCTAGCGAGGATGAGTAGAATCTTAGGCAGAGCAGACGACATGTTCAAAGTGAGAGGTGTGAAGATGTGGCCGACGACCGTGGAGCACGCATTGCTTCTCGTAGCAGGAGCCTCTCAAAACTATCAGATAATCCTTGAACGTCCAGAACGATTGGATATTATGACGGTGAAGGTTGAACCTCAAAAAGAAGTTTTCGAAAGAGTAGGCGGAGACCTGTCGCAACTTCAAGATCTTAGCCTCGAGATTGTGGAATCCATAAGATCAGTGACTGGAATCAAGGCAAATGTAATTTTAGTCCCCTGCAACAGCCTGCCAAGATTCGAGGGAAAAGCCAAAAGAATTAAAGACCTAAGAAAGGATGTAGCTTTTTAACCTCACGATACCAGATTAAACGCGCGCCCCTCTTTTACCTAAAATTAATGGTGGACCGGGCGGGATTTGAACCCGCGGCCTCCGCCTCTTTCGGCTGGACATGCGAAGGCGGCGTATGCACTGACGACTACGCGGTCGTCATTCATGCCAGACTGAACTACCGGCCCACTAGGGTTTGAAACAGAGCTTCATATTAAACGTTTTTCGCCGTCCATAAACGAAACGCATAAATCAGAATTTTCCGTTGTAACAATTGGTCGGGCGGTAGCTCAGCTTGGTAGAGCTTCCGAGCCAGCTTGACCCTAGTCCAAGCTGACGGAGACGCTGTAGACGCCTGCCAAAGGTAGGCATCACCCAGCCTGCCAAGCGCACAACGCGGAAACCGGATTGTCGCAGGTTCAAATCCTGCCCGCCCGACCAACCGAATTATGTAAGGCATGCTGAGTTTTGCCGAACTGAAGCCCTTTGACAAACTTCAGTGGAAACCGCAATGACCGAAAATACGCTTGGGAATGTTGGGAGCATATAAAGAAAAGTCGGGGAACCTATCTACAGAGAGAAAGAGATTTGCAGGTGATACCTTCAACTCACGCGCACTCTTTATAAAACATTTGATACCATAATTTTGAACAACGGGCCGGTAGTCTAGCGTGGTTAGGACGCAGCCTTTACGAGGCTGAGGTCGCAGGTTCAAGTCCTGCCCGGCCCACCACTCATTTTCACTTAACCTTTATATCGAACTAGTGAAAACTGTTAGAAGGTTATGTAAAAAGTTCGACATCTAATCTTATGGGCGGAGACACCGGAATACATGAAAAGAAGAGAAAGCGGTTCCGTCATGCGTGTAATAGAAAAACTTGCCGAATCAAAATTCAGCGGCGTCGCAATTCAGAAACTAGAACAACTCGCAGCCAAAATGGGAGTAGACGAAAAAGAATTCTTTCAACTTTACGTAAAGACAAAAAACAGCGCCTCTAGAGAGAAATTCGCATCTACACCTTACGGCGAGAGAATACTGCTGCTACCCCAGTGTCTACGCTCCAGAGAATGCCCCGCGGAATTAGGAGAATACGGCTACGAATGCCAAGAATGCGGAAAATGCAACCTAAAAAAGATCATCCACCTAACAAAAACACTAGGATACAAAGGCACATTCATCCTACCCGGCGGCAGCATAGCCAAAAAAATCCTCCTCGAAATAAAACCTAAAGCCTCTCTCGGCGTCGCTTGTTTCAAGGAACTCGTCCTCGGAAGCTTTCTCTGCGAAAAACTAGGAGTCGCAGGCCAAGGCGTTGCCCTACTTCGAGACGGCTGTGTTAACACGCTCGTAGATTGGAAATCACTAAACGACGCCCTACATCTCCGCTTAACGTAAGTCGCCAGTCAAAGAAACGGTCTGTCAATAAGTTGCCGAATTTTCCTTGGAGAAAACGGAACAAAGACAGCCTCTGGAAGAAAACGTCCAAACTTCGGTATGAGCCCCACAGCGTCTGTTCCCAATTTGCAAAGAACAACATGTTCAAGCATCCCTAATGATTCGATTTTGATGACGTCGCGAAAGTGCCTCGACAGCTTTACAGCACGTTCAACATCGGAGAAAAACGCGCCCAAAACGATCAATCGATCGAAACTAGAGCGAACCCAGCTGGTGATTTGAGAAAGCTGTGCTTCCGACAGTTCAGCTTCAATCCAATTTTTTTTGGCGTCAACATCCTGCACAATCTTGACTTTAAGCGGCAAATTGTCATATAGACAAAAAACCTCAACCAGCCTTTGAAGCGGAAGCTTTTTCCCGTCAGCCAACTGAGCTTGCAGCCTCTGTAATGGAATAACGGCATCATAGGTTTCCGGAGAGAAAACGCCTATGTCCACGTAAAGCTCTTTTTTGCTTTTTCTCGAAAAAACAACTCTTCCCCTTATGACAGAAAACTTTTTTAGGTTATCAAGAGAAACTGGCGCCAACCCCATTTCTCGGTCAAGGAAATGCAAAGCTGCAATCTCATCTTCGCCGGAAACTTCTATCTGAACCCATCCGCGATTCGTTTCGCCGACAACTCTCAACTTGACTTTAAGCCCTTTACGCAAAGAAGAAAAAACAGGTTCAAAGCTTTCTGGAGAGAAGGAACCGTAAACCTTTTCAAGCAATGTGACTGTTGGCATCCAAATCTCCTATGAAAGATGAAAACTCTTCATGCAGTTTTTTCACCCTTACAACCGAAGAATGGTTCTTCCCCAACTCCCTCGAAAGCTTTTTGACGGTTCGCTTAACCGGCACCCTTCGCCGTCCTTCAATCAACTTGTCTGCGTAAGTCACAATTTTCTCTTCTAAAGTGTTTGGAACATAGCTTTTAATCGGCCAACCAAGTTTCTTAGCTTCATCAAGGGTTATGCCCCCGCCAGCGTGACGCTCAATAATGGACACAACAGATTCTGGTAAGTTAAAGGACCTAGCGATCTCCGCACCCATAATCACATGGTCAACTTCATGCGTTTTTGAGCGCCCAATATCATGCAAAAGAGCACCGACTTCAACTAGTTTAATGTCAACGTTTAATCCCTTCTTCTCGCAGGCTTTAGCAATTTGCACCGCGAGGGCTGTGACTCCTTTACAATGAGCTATAACCCCCTTGGAACACCCGCTTTGAGAAAGAAGCTTCAGCGCCATCTCAGAGGATGGCAGTTCTTCACTCACTCAGTTCCTTCCTCAACTGCTCAACTTTTTTGGTTAAGGAGCTAACGATTTTACCATTCTCGAAGTGCATCAAGGGTTTGTTGCATGTGGGACATCGAAAAACGAGTTCCATAGCTTCTCCGAAGGGAATTCGCTTACACCCTATGGTGTAGCAGTAATAAAACTCGTGTTTTTGCTCGTACCTAAGCCTAGCTTCCAGTTTTTCGAGAACGCGACGCTTTTGGTTCAAAATGAAGCCCTCAAGCTGATCTAGCTGAAGCCTCCAATGGAAAATGAACCACCCTGTGTTTTTATCACGAGACCTCCTTAAGCCCACAAGAGAGTGGTCGTAGAGTTTATAGAGAATCTTGCGAACGGAGTTGAGTCGTATTCCGGTTTGGGTTGCGATCTGATCATCCGTGGTTTCACCGACTTCCTTAAGGGCCTCGATAATTCTAACAGCCTCTTCGTTCCCAAAGGCTTCAACAACCTTTTCCAGAGTTTTATCATCCACGAAGGACAACATCGAAACGCCTCTGCTCACACTCACTATTTAATATAGGGAAAACAAAACTTAAATCTCTTACCAAATCAAGCATAACAAACTAAGCTTTAACAACTTTCTTTCCTCTCACCTGAGGAATTATCTTTATTTTCGCTCCCTCGAATTCCTTTGAGAGTTCTCGACCTTCAAAAAATCGATCGAGAAAAACGGCCAAACTTGAACATTCGGAATGAGGTTGATTCCCAACAGCAACGTTGAAATCTGAAACTGCTTTGGAGAAGAATTCTGATGGGACTTTCCGACTGCCCACTATCACTAAAAAATCTTTTCCCGCGGTCTTAATCCTTCGTAGGACGTCGCTTGTTTGAATGTTTTCTCCGTAGGCGGTTAGATGAACTACGAGACCGTTTTTCGCTCTCCATTCTTTGACAGCCCGTCTCCAAGGTGTTCCCATTTCAAAGTGGAAGGAGCCACCCCACTGCTTTGTCACCTTTTCAACCGTTGCTTTGACTTTTTCGTCTCTGACATCTGCCAAAATGAAGCAGGAGGCGCCTAATGCTCGGGCAGTCAGAGCGACATGAGAAGTGAGCCTTTTATCTCTGTCTCGATGGCCCCATCTTAAAACAATAACCTTCGACAATTTTGTCTCCGTCTCCTAGCTTTCCTAGCCAGAGGTGTTAAAGGTTCCGCCAAGTTGTTCCACACGCCCCTTGACCTTGTCTGCAAACCAAGGAACCGATTCAAAAACGACTTTCATGCTGTCGTCTTCGTATTCCACGTCGTGTATATTAGCGCGACCGAAAAGCCATGAAACGAAGGACATTGTTTCGTCCGTTATTGGAAGAGAGAATGACGCTTGAACGTAGCCTTCAAAGTGCCCTATGATCTCCTGTTTAAGCAGGTCTATATTGGTTCCATGTAAGGCGGAGATGGGAACCGGATTTGGCGTAGCGTCCTTCAAAACCTCAGCCTTGCGTTGTATTTCATCTTCTCGCAGCAAATCGATTTTGTTGAGTGCGGTTACAATGGGTATTCCCGTTGCACCTATTTTTTGAATAGTGTCAAGACAGGAAGAAAGTTTTCTTTCAATGTCTTCGTCGGATTCGCTTACATCAACAACGAGGAGAATCAAATCTGAGAAGATGGTTTCTTCGAGGGTGGAGCGAAAGGCTTGGATGAGCGTTAGGGGCAAACGATTAATAAAACCAACCGTGTCCGTCAACAATACCTTTCTCTTAGAAAGACGCATCGCTCTGGTTGTTGTGGAAAGGGTGGTGAACAGGCTTGGGTTTACTGGAACCATCTCTTCCGCGAGCATATTAAACAATGAACTTTTCCCAGCGTTTGTGTATCCAGCCAAGGAAATCGAAGAGAATCCTAGTTCGACTCTCCGAGTGCGATGTAGGCGTCGCTTCTCTTGTTTCTTCTTCAGTTTATTTTGAATAGAACGGATTCGCCGTTTCACGGTTTCATAGTAAATATCCACTTCATACTTCCCCAACCCCATGAAACCCGGCTGCTCTTCCATCCTCGCCAATTTTACCCTTTCTTTTGCGCGAGACAGTTCGTACCGTAGTTTGGCTAACTGAATCTGGAGCTTTGCTTCGTAAGTTGAAGCTCGTCTAACAAAGATTTCGAGGATGAGTTGAAAACGGTCAATTGCCTCCACACCCGTTGCTTTGGCCAAGTTATAGGCTTGAACGGGCGTTAGTTCGTTGTCGAATATGGTTTTCTCGGCACCGTTTTTTCTAACCAGCTCGGCGAGTTCCTTTGTTTTTCCGCTTCCAATCTGATAACGTGGATCTCGATCTCTGACTTGTTCAAGGGAACCTACAATCGTGTATCCCGCTGCCTTGGCGAGGCTTTGGAGTTCATCTAAGCTGGAAATTTCGGAGGTAAGTCGCCGTTGAACTATGATTGCTTTCGTTCTTTGGCCACCTCCATTTTCTTCTCTTTTAGGCGAACTAACTCCCCAAAGGTGATCTCACGGGGCTGAGACAAAGCTACTGATGGAGCCTTAGGTTCTGAGGGAGGAACAAGCAGCTTTATCTTAAGCGCGTGTTCCAGCTTTTCCGCAAGCATAAGATCAGGAGTCATTTTGCCGCTTTCAATTTTCCGAAGAACCGAAACTTTTTCTCCGATTTTTCTACCCAAATCCTCGTGGCTTAGTTCCAATCCTTCTCTCGCTCGCCTTACTCGTAAGCCAAAGTCGCCTACGAGCTCTAGGGCTTCAGTCACCGTCGGACGCTGCTTTTTTCTAAGGATAGAAAGCTTCGGCTGAGGCTTCGCAATTCTTTTTGCGCGGCGTTGAGGCTTGGCTTCCCAATAACCAGAGCCTAGTTTGGCACATTCACTGCATACGATCATCTTGGCTCCCTCAATTATTGCCCTGTAGGGTTTACCTAGTATCCGACGGCCACAGACCTCGCACTGCACGAAAAGCCACCTCTCTGAACTTTATTATCACAAACCTATTCCTTATAGTTGTCGGGATTATGAAACTTAACCATTACGCGCGCGCTTCGATTTTGACGAAACCTAAGTGCTCCTACTCCTTTTCTGTAATTTTTCTTTTGTACACTCAACAAGTAAGGGAAGAATCTTACCCGATGGTCCACGTAAGACAACATCACATGAGTATGAAAGCTCCGATTCGTATAGGTTAACCTCAATTAAAACTGCGCCCCTCCTTTTAGCTCGTATAGGAAAGGAGGCTGATGGATAAACAGTAGCTGTTGTTCCTACAACCAAAATGCAGTCGCATTTTGCCGTTTCTATTTCACATTTCGCTAGGACGTCACGAGGAATTGGTTCCCCGAAGAAAACGGTGTCCGTCTTAATTATTCCGTTACATTCTGGGCATCGTGGTGGGACCTCCTCAATTTTGAATTCATCGCGATCCCATCTCGTGTTGCAAGATATGCAACGCAACTTGTTGATATTACCGTGGATTTCGGCTAGATTCTTGCTTCCGGCTTTCCGGTGTAGATCGTCGATGTTTTGAGTGATTAGATACTTCAAGATTCCCATTTTTTCGAGTTCAGCCAAGGCGTAGTGCCCTAGGTTGGGTTTTGCATCCCAAATTTTTGAGGCTAATTCATCTATAGATTTTTCAGTTATTTTTTTGATTATGTTCTCCCACCAGGCCTTAGGGTCGGCGAGGAAACGTTGGTATCCATCCATGGGTGGTTCACCATACTTGGTCCAAATTCCTCCGGGTCCCCGGAAAGGCGGTATCTCGCTTTCCACAGAAACTCCAGCTCCGGTAAGTCCCACAGCGTACTTGCTTGCGATCAGAAGATTTGAAGCATCATCTAACTCTTCCTTCAGCTTCTCCTTCAGATCTGTCAAAACGCCCAAATCTCCTCAAGGTTTCTATGGTAATTCAAGTAATTCTTCTCTGACTTTAATAAACACTTTCTGTACTATGTTCTGGGCTTAGACTCCATTTGTCTCAAAAAGATTTCATCAACGCGCGCGTGTTTTCGACTTTTCGGGCGTGCAAACTTTAAAATAAACATGAGTAACAGAAAAGGGCCTAGCGCGTAAAACGTGATGAAGAAGGGAATTAAATGAACTATGAAACCATAATCTTAGAAAGAAAAGACAGCACCGCGACCTTAACACTAAATCGTCCTGAAAAATTGAACGCCTTAAACATAAAGATGATCGAGGAGTTAGAAAGTGCAGTACTTGGAATACTCAAAGATAGGAACGTGAGAGTAGTAGTTATTACAGGAGCTGGTCGAGGATTCTGTAGTGGCGCAGACGTTAACGATATGGCGCAAGCATTGGCTCCAGTAGAAACCAGATACTTGACTCAAACAGCGCATAAAATAATTCTTGCTTTGACGAATCTAGAAAAACCCGTGATAGCCAAGGTGAACGGCGTTGCCGTAGGCATCGGGTGCAGTCTTGCTTTGAGCGCCGACATGATTATTGCGTCGGAAAAAGCCCAGTTTGGCGTAATTTTCAGTCGGATAGGACTTATCCCAGACGGGGGATCATTGTTTCATCTGCCACGGTTAGTGGGACCAGCTAAGGCAAAGGAACTTATCTTTACGGCTAAGATGTTTGACGCTAAGGAGGCTGAAAGAATAGGGTTAATAAACAAAGCAGTACCAGCAGATGAGTTAGATAACGAAGTAAACACATTAACAAAACAGCTGGCGGAAGGTCCTACCGTAGCTTTCGGAATAGCTAAGAAAATAATAAACAAAGGATTGAGTATGGATCTAAGTTCGGTTCTAGAATGCGAAGCTTTTGGGCAAACGATAGCAGGAACAACAGAGGACGCCAGAGAAGGAGTTATGGCATTTTTGGAAAAAAGAAAAGCTGAATTTAAGGGAAGATAGAAAATATGAGCGAGAATGTGGATTACCTTTGGAAAGCACATCAGAAGGCGTTAGGTCTCACCGACGCTGAAATTGAGTTGATGAAGAAAAACCCCAAGTCTGTTAAACTTGTCATGAATAGTCCAGACTTGGTGAGGAAAAAGATAGTCGCCGAAGTCGTCCAAGCAAAACACTGTGTTTGTCACAAGGTTGGGGACAAATTCGTATTCAGGGTTGTTGGCGCTATGGTGAGAGAAGAAACTTGTGAAAGTCCATGTTTGTATGCTCTAGGCCCTCTGGCAACTCTTAGGTATATCGTTTTTGATCGGGTGGCAACGGGATTAGAAACAAGCGAGTTGATGATTGATCAGATTAAATGTTTGGACACGGGAATAGAATGCGGAGGCGTCGGAGAAATACTGATGAAAATTAGAGTGGAATAAACTCTAGAGTCAAATTTGAAAGAGCGACTTTGAAAGCATGTATGCCTTCACTGAATATGGGATCCATAAATGTATGGGTGGATATGGAGATAACCCAATTGAGGAATCTAGTGTTCAGAAACCCTATGTCTACGATCGAGAAATGGGCAGGATACATGTACAAGAACAACGTGAAGCCAGAACTCGAAATTTACGATACAGGTATGATCAACACTGCAAAAACTCTGGTTAAGGAAGGAAAACTGAAAGAGCCATTACAAATCCACTTCGTTTTGTTCGGAGGATTCTCATGCATGTCACCTACACCAAAGACACTGATTTATTGCGCCGAAAGCATCCCAGAGAACTGGGCATGGTCAGCATGCGCTCCAGGAAGATGTGAGATGGAGATGGGCGACCTGGCGATTATGATGGGTGGCCAAGTTAGGGTTGGTATGGAGGAGAATATATATTCAGAAAAGGGGGTGCTAGCCAAAAGTAACGCTGAACTCGTAGCCAAAGTCTTTCGGATAGCCAAAGAACTGGGGAGGGATATAGCAACTTCTGATGAAGCTAGGGAGATGCTCGAATTGAAGACGGAAAGCTAGCTTCACGTTCGCAAAACGAAGTCTGCGTATGATAACCGTTGCCCGCGCAAAGTTTTCTCAGTTTAAGCTAAGGGTTAGACTCTGTATGCTGATGTCTGTTTTGTGGCCTTTGCATGTTTCAAGAACCGTTCTACTAATAGTTACCTCCCAATTTTCGAGGAGAATAGTTTAAAAGTCTCTCAACACATTACTGCATTAAAACGGGAGGAACAAAATTTGAATGAACAAGCGCAAGCTCAACGTTTTTGGATTCCGGGCGCCACAACAATAGGCGTAGTCTGCCCTGACGGCGTAGTCCTAGCCTCTGAGAAAAGAGTTTCGTATGGCTACATGGTGATGAGCAGAGTTGGAAAAAAGGTTTTCAAGATAGCTGACAGGATCGGCGCAGCATGTGCAGGGCTGGTTTCTGACATGCAAATCCTGGTGCGAGAGGTGGAAGCCTACGCGAGGCTGTTTGAACTGGACACTAGAAGACCAATGCCCGTGAAATCCACCGCCAAAGTTATGTCAAACCTCCTCTTCGGCAGACGACTAGTTCCTCTAATCACCCAAACCATCGTAGGCGGAATGGACGACGAAGGGCCATCAATCTACGTGTTAGATGTCATAGGATCGGTCATACCCGACAAATTCGCTGCAGTGGGCTCTGGCGCCGAAATTGCCGTCGGAGTCCTAGAAGAAGGATACAAGGAGAACATGTCCATAGAAGAAGCAAGAGAACTCGTGTTCAGAGCCGTGAAATCGGCTGTGAGTCGAGACATTATGAGCGGCGACGGCGTAGATTTCCTCACAATTACAAAGGAAGGAATTCAGGAAGAATCCAGAAAATTCTAGCATTAATTCGTAACGTGTAAAACTCATCATCCGCCGTCTTACGTGATCATGCCGTCCCGGATACTATACTTCACGTCGGACGCTTTGGCAACTCTTTCATCGTGGGTTGCCACAACTACCGTCGTTTTGTGTTTTCTGCACAAGCTCAGAAGCAACTTTGTAATCTCATACCCGGTTTCGGAGTCAAGTTCGCCTGTGGGTTCGTCTGCAAGAATCAAACAAGGGTTGTTTGCAAGTGCCCTAGCTATTGCCACCCGTTGCATCTCTCCAGAGCTCAACTCTTTGGGTCTGTGTTGAAGCCTGTCAGAGAGCCCAACTGCTTCAAGAAGTTGAATAGCTTTTTCTCTTTGCAGCTTTGGCGGAACCTTTGCTAGCGCCAGAGGCAGTTCGACGTTTTCTAAAGCCGTGAGTGTAGGCAGCAAGTTAAAGGTTTGGAAAACAAATCCTATGTTTTGAAGCCTAATTTTCCTTCGCTCTTTGTCGGTTAGAAGTGAAGTATCCTCGCTCTTGAAAAAGACTTTTCCTGAAGTCGGACGGTCATTTAGTCCTATCAAGTTGAGAAGCGTAGTCTTCCCGGAACCAGAAGGCCCAACGATGGAAACGAAAGCAGCCTCCTTGACTTCCAGATTCACCTTGTTCACGGCAACGATGACGGACGCGCCAAGGCGGTACATACGCGTCAATTCTTGGGTCTTGGCTATCAATATTCTGACCTCAAAACTTCTGAGATGTTCATTCTTGATGCGGCTATGGCGGGTATGACGCCTGCAACGCAGCTAACGGCAACCGTGGATGCAAGTATTTTGATCATAAAAAACGGGGAAATGATGTTGAAAAGGTCAAAGAAAAACATTGAGAGCGGAATGTTTGTGTAAAAGCTGGCTATCAGTATCGCGGCGATTGAGCCTAACAATATTCCAGCTAAACCGCCGAGCAACCCTATTAATGTGGTTTCGGTGACGACTATGCGGAAGATTGAGCTTCTTGGGGCTCCAATTGCGTCTAAAGTGGCGAAGTCCCTTCTCCTCTCAGATACATTAATCATGGCAACCGTTGTCACGAGGACCATGCCTAGGAGATAGAGCACGCTACTTATTCCTAAACTCCAGGTTTCTATGTCCTGAAGGAGGGGTTCAACGATTTCGTTTCTTTCATCAGTCGTCAAAGCCTCAACTCCAAGAATCTCTGCTTCAATTCTATCCGTCACTTCTTTCTCTGTCACCCCCTCTTCAGGCTGAGCAACGACCATGTTACCAATCCACATAGTGTGTCCGTAGTATAGGCGTTGAGCCAATTCGAGTGGCAGGATTAACGATCGGGAAAGTAGGGCAGATCGTGTGTCAAGGATTCCAGCAACCGTCAAATTCGTGTTTTCCATTTTTACTTCTGAGCCTACGGTGAGATCATACTGCTTGGCGAGAGATGAACCGACGACAACCTCTTTTTTACCAAGATCTGGTGATGGCCAATTTCCACCCGGCTTGAGGGGCGTGTTACCAACCAGAACAGACCAGTTTCCAGGAGGTATTCCAACGCTGACGTTTGTGGGAGCAAGTTGAATAACAGTTTCAAATTGGTAACCGAATCTAACAAGCATAGGAACTGCTGTCTTAACGCCATTCACCTGCTGCACTTTTTCAACCACGCTTACTGGAAGGTTTCCTCCTGCAACGGGAAAAGCTTGAATGACCATAGCGCCTTCGGCTACGACAACAACATCTCCACTGAAAAATATGTTCATTTCTCTGATGACCACCGTGTAATTTGTGGTGGTTGCGCCTACGGCTACTATGAAGATGGTGGCTAGGGAGACGCCGAATATGCAAAGTGAAGTTCTAAAGCGTCTTCGGAGGAGGTTCCTCAGACACATCACGGTGACTCGCATAGCCTACTCCTTCCTTTCAATTGATTTTGAGCTCTGAATCGGTTTTAATTCTATGACTATTGTCGAAGAACATAAATAATTATACTAACAAACAAGGCAGCCATGGGTGTGAATATGATGAGAATTGGCAAAAGGATCTTGATAATCATGGTAGTATCTCTTCTGACCTTTTCAACTTTATCGATTTCTTGGCGCGTGCATGCACAGCCGGAGGCAAGTCTTACTGGCACTATCTACGACAGGGGACTGGATACTGATGGTGATGGAGCCTTCGACTACCTCGAGGTGGGCGTACAGGTCAACGTTACTGATTCAGGGGATTATGAAGTCGAAATCCTGGGTCTTCTGGATTCTGATCACAATTACACGAGTGTCTCGGGTCATAAATTGGAGTACCTTGGTGCTGGTATACAAGTCATCAATGTGTCGCTTTACGGCTCTACAATCTACGATTCAGGCTTAAACCCTGTGAACGTTTCTGAAATAGCACTTTATTCCGTTGAGTACGTTCCTTTCGGAGAGGCGTCCCGCGAGTGGCTTGGTTCAGTATATGATGTCCCTCTATCTAGAGCGTATTCGTACACGGAGTTCGATTCACCCTTCGCAGATGTAGAAGCGATTTTTGTCGTATACCCCGACGGCCGAGTAGTCATGGGGGGCGCACTGAACTACACTCATATGGAGCCGCCGAACACAGAGCTCTCAGTGTATGGAGTTGCTGAAATCAAGAAGAGCGGCATCTTGACGCTGTTGTCAGCGAACTTTTCATTTATCATTTCGTCAGAAGAAGCGTCTCAGTTCCCGTTCAATTCGTCAGCCTTCACATTGCTCTCAGAATATTCCAGTGATCTTCTCACCGCAACGGTCAGTGGCTCAACGATCCTTCCGCCCAGTGTCGCGTCTGAGTTTCCTTTTAACATTACGGACTTCACGGTGATAGGAGTATACGCGGGCGATATGGTGGAAGGTAACATCACGGTTGACATATGGAACGGTTTTCCACTGGACGACATAATAATAGACTTCCAAGGAAACAACACCTACGTACACCTCAATGGCTCCACAACAGTCGTCTTCGGCGATTACCCCGACTTTGGGGAACTCAACGCAACGGTTCTTGAACAACTGCTCTTAAATCTGACCAACACCATCGGAGGGCAAGGTGCCGGATCATTGTACAACATGACAAATGGGCTGCTGGAGTTCACGATGTTAAATAACGTGACCATGCTACACAACGGTAACGCCACGGTTGATTTTGAGGGGAAGGTCGAGGGGGATCTCATTCAAACGCTTGTCAATTTGACCGGTCAACCCGCTTTTCTGTATGACGTGTTGAACACGACGTGGTCCTCTGTTGAAAGCGGTTCCTTCCTGTTGACGTATGCACGTGCCGTTAAAGAAGCCGATATGGATCTTGTGTTCACTGT
>JAOUPL010000079.1 GCA_029879825.1 Candidatus Bathyarchaeota archaeon | reverse complement strand
AAACCGAAAAACTGTTCAGTTTTCTCGACCAATTGATTCCTCTTCGCCCTCAGTATAAGCACGCTGTTTTGGCTGCCCACTTTGGTAGACGATGGATATTCCGGGAGATTAACTGGAAAGACTGGGAAGAGGGCAAGCTAGCTGAACGAGAGCGCATCTTGAAGAGAGATAAAGGAAACTTCGATTTAAGACGAGGTGAGAGAAAATGAAAGAGAAAGTGGTTCTTGCCTCATCTGTGTGCAAGCAATACCAAATTGGCAGTCTCATGATCGAAGCTCTAAAAAACCTAGATCTGGAAGTTGAGAAAGGCGAGTTCGTTTCCATACATGGGCCTTCGGGCGCCGGAAAAACAACCCTCCTAAACCTTATCGGAGGTCTTGACAAACCAACGAGTGGAAAGGTTGTCGTTTTCGGGCATGATCTTGGGACCTACGATGAAAATTTTTTGGCAACCTTCCGCTGTGCCTATGTTGGATTTGTTTTTCAATCCTACAACCTCATTTCAACCCTTACCGCCATCGAAAACGTCGCCTTCGCGGTGGAGTTAGCTGGCTGGCCTAGAGAGCGCATTGCAAAGCGTTCGGAAGACTTGCTGAAGTTGGTCGGTCTCGAGCATCGAGCCAATCACTTTCCCGCCCAACTCAGTGGAGGTGAACAACAGCGAGTTGCCTTTGCTCGAGCCTTAGCCAACGATCCGCCTCTTCTACTCGCAGACGAACCCACCGGAAACTTAGATGTGGAAACTGGCCTTGAAATTGTCCGCATACTGGAGAAAATGAAGACGAAAGGAAAAACCGTTATCGTCGCAACCCATGATGAACGAATCTTGGAACTTGCAAACCGCACCTTGCGTCTACATGATGGGAGGATAATGGGTACAAATGAGTGAAATCTCGTTTCCCATAAAGGATTTAACACGAAGAAAATTTCAAACAGGCCTAACCATCCTCGGTTTGACAATTTGCACCTCCGCAACGCTTTTTCTCGTTATTTTTGGGAGCAACTTGGGCTTTGAAATCGCTTTCCTAACCGTAGGCGGACGACTAACCAGCGGGTTTTCCAACATATTCTCACGCTTCATTCTCGTAGTTGGCTTTCTAAACATCTTAGCAGGGGCTTTCATAACATCTTTTCTCGTTTATTTGACGATGTCTGAACGGGTGCGGGACATTGGTGTGATGAAGGCAGCTGGTTGTGTGAGCGGCTCTATTCTTGGTTACTTTGTCACCGAACTTTCGATTCTTGTTTTTTTGAGTTGTATAGCTGGAACAATTTTTGGAATCGGAGCCTATTATCTTTCTATCAGTTTGTTGAATGTTTTGGGCTTTTCTATTTCACAGGTCCTTAGCCTATGGGCTATTCTTCTCATTTTTCTCGTCCTCATTCTTGTTTCCCACATTTTCGGAGTTCTGCCTATAATAAAGGCGGCTAAAGTGAAGCCGGCTGAAGCTTTGTCTCCTCTCTATTCGCTTGGAACAACCTTTGAGCTTGGAAGGGCTGTTCCTTCAAAGTTGGGTTTCACGTTTAAGGTGGCGTATAGAAGTCTGGTTCGCAGGAAGTCTGCGACTGGTCAGGCGATAATTTGTCTTGCTTTGGTGTTGACTTTGACAACGGTAACAATTGCTGGGGGGATGATTGCCAACAAAACCACCACAAACTACGTTGAACGGGCTATTGGTCGAGACGTCGTTCTTGTGGGCCATCCAAAGCTTATCGAACGCTACGTTAACCTTCTTTCACAGTTTTTTGAGGCCAAAGAAATGGAGTCAATAGACTATCTTGATTCGCGATACAGTATTTCTAATTCTCGAGTCTCTGAACTCAGCAATATCTCCGGAGTTCTCATGACGGATCCACGCTTGGTTTTGGGCACAATAGTGTACGAGGTTCAGGGAGTTATTATCGATCCTGAAAGGCCGGACCCATATATTCTAGTGGGTGATAATCGGTCTGCGGAGGCTCTTGTTGTCGGCGTTCAGCCTGAGCGCGTCATTAACGAGTGGCTAATTTTTGGTAGGGTTCTTAACGAGACCGACGTTCACTCTGCGGTTATTGGAGACTCTCTGGCGTTGGAAATGTTTGATGATCCTCAGAAGCAGGCCATTAGGGTGTTTGAGAAAAACTTTGAGATACCTGGAGTGTGCTTGGATCCCCTCAACAATGGAAAGGTGGTGTATGTGCCTTTGAATGCTTTATCCGCAGAGCTTGGGCAACTTGGCTACAATCTTCTTTTCCTCAAGATTGATCCTTCTGAACGTTCACGAGTTCTCACCGAAATAGAAAACGAAATCTCTGGGAAGAATTTGGAACTCGTGGAACTCAACGAAGTATTAGGAAGACATGTGAGTTTTCTTAATCACATTTGGTCTTTTGTTATGTTTTTACCTCTCTTCTCGTTGGTAACAGCCACCCTCTGTCTTCTCAGCTATTTGATGCTCTCCATTGCGGGCCAGCAACGTGAATTTGGCATCATGAGAGCCTTGGGCGCCAAACCCCGAAGTATCATGAAAATAATTTTTACGCAAGCCTTACTAATCACTTTGATTAGCGGAGCAATCGGAATTTCTGTTGGATTGTTTGTTACATTTGTGTTTTTGATTCCTGAACCCGTTGTTTCCCAATATACTCTTGTTTCTGTTGCAGGATGGTTACTCTTTGCTCTGGGCCTCCTATGTTCGTCTAGTTTATATCCAGCTATGAAGGCAGTGAAAAAATCCGTTGTTGGTGCGATATATTCGGTCTAGCAGATTGGAGCAAAACTAGTTTGACAGTCGCTAAAATAGTGAGTAATGCAATTTGATTAGGGATTGGGAAAATATGTCTGAATCTCTCGTCGGCTTCGTTGTTAGCTATCGAACGGGTCCAAAGACTCAGCGCTCCAAGGAGTGCGTCCTCAAGTTTCCCAATGTTAAATCGTCAAGCGAGGCGGCGCGGCTCATAGGTAGAAAGGTCGCTTGGCCGGTTGGAGAGCGTAAGATCAGGGGAAAAATCGTGGCCTTGCATGGTAAGCAGGGGCTTGTAAGGGTACGTTTCAAAAAGGGTGTGTCGGGACAAGCTTTAAGGGACACGTGTTGAGATAATCGGATAGCTCATTCTAGAAGTATGCACGGAAATGCGTTAATTCTGTTATTTGGGCTGGCAATTCGTTCAAGAAGTTCTGGATTTGCAGAATAGGAACAATTGGCACTTTGTCGTAGAATTTTAAGGAACCCGGAACCAGCGACAAAACCACTGGAATAAGAGTTGCTTGCCTCCATTGAACCAGACCTATCTCTTTCTGCATGGAGGGGACGGCCTCTGCCAAAACCTTGGTTCTCAAAGCTTGCGCCTCAGCTGCTTTCCTTATCGCAGACTCTCGCCAACCGTGACTCCAATGCTTGCAGTCCACGCAGGCGATGAGAGGTTCGCTACAGCCGAGAACGTCGATTTCCCACCTCCTTTGAGCCCATCTGAACCGGAAGCGCCTTTTGACGGCGAAGTTGTTGGCTTCGAAGGCTGTGGCCGCAAGATTTTCAAATTCAATCCATTCAAGAACTTTGCACACTCTTTCAAAATCTGCTCCTGACTTGATGGCGTGAATGGCGATTTTGACGCGTTGATTCGAAGATGCTTCGATGGTTTTACCCTTCAATTTGATGAGTTCGGCGTGACGAAACTTTTTCAGCAGTTCGCCGGTAACTTGTGCAGGAACGTTGGCGTCTCTGGCAACAAGTTCCTTTGCAATTGGTCCGCTTTTCGTCAGTTTCAGAATGGAGATCAAGACGTTTCTTTCAATAGCCATGTCTGTTTACCTGTAAGCGTTTCAAATAAACAAATCTTTTTCTTGAGGCCTTATCAGGTCAGTTGCTTTTGCCCTCTCAGACTTCGTATAAGAATATCCTCGTATTATGGCCACGGGAATCCCTTCACCTGCTTGCCCAATCACCAATTCAGCGGCTGAAGACAACTCATCGGCGATGGCTGTTCTCTTAATTTTCAAAGTGTATCCGAACAGGTCCTTTTCTCTTCTCCGATCTCGAATGGGATTGATTCCAGCCACTCCTATGGCTATGTTGATCTCACCCTCTCGTAAAGGACGCCCATGAGTGTCAGAGATTATGACCGCAACATCTTTCCCAGTTAGTTTCCTTATCTTCCGCCGTATCTCCTGTGCCGAGCGATCAGGATCCTCAGGTAAGAGCGCCACGTTTCTCTTTCCAGGAACATTAGACTGATCAACGCCGGAGTTGGCGCAAACAAGCCCATGCTTGGTTTCTGTAATGAGTTTTCCGTCACCCATTCGTACGATGCTTCTGGATTCTCGAAGGATAACCTCAATAAGGTTTGGGTCCTTGTTGAATCGCTGAGCAAAGGCTTTGGCAAAATCTGACGGAACCACATTGTCAAGAATTACAACGTTTCCCTCAGCCCGAGAAACAACAACATGCGTGATTACGATGATGTCGCCGTTTTGGATAGGTGTTCCCTGCCTCTCCGTTGCCTCGCAGACCATTTTAGCGAGGTCGTCACCCTCCTTTATGGTAGGCAACCCCGTTACCCCTATTACCTCAACTCTGTTCATGTAGAACACCACATTTACTGGACTCTATCTTAGGGGATATAATAGGATTTACATTTTTCCATGTGTTTCCATAACCGATCTGTGTCCAGTTTTCAAGTTCGCAATTGCAATTTTGACAAAAGAATGTCAAAAAATGTGAAAAGAGTTGCGCCTCCTTTGCACAATAGCTACCTTGATATAAATTTTCAATCATCATTCTTTTACTAATGGATATCTCTGTGCTAAAAATCCATGCTAACGATTGGCATACATATAGGTAACTAGCTATTTCAGCAAAGATTCAGCTCTTTTCAGATCCTCAAGTGTGTTAATGTTAAAAAAAGTCAACAACTTCGGGTCCATTTGCCTAAGAACCACAGTCGAAATGTACCGCACCCCCCTCAAACGAGCGATCATAGACCGCAAATCCAGCTTTCCCTGTTCCAACGCTTTCGTTGCCGCGGTCAAGGCCGATTTTCTATGGTAGATTGCTTGGAGGGGCTCGATGTATCCGCTGGGCCATCTAGGGATAGCAGCACCCTTGTTGGCGCAAGTGTCTAGGAGAAACTGTGCTATCTGGCTTGAAATGAAGGGGGTATCGCATGGCAGCAACAGACAATATTCACCTTTCGCACTTTCGAAACCAGTCAAGGCTCCTACAAGGGGACTTTGAGCCTCGCGGTCATCAACAACCACGTTTGCTTTATGACCCAACAGGCTTTCGAATTTCTTCTTTTGAACGCGCGAACCAATAACCACCACTGTTTCATCGACTACTTTAGATACCCTATCGACCACGTGAAGAATGAGCGGCTTACCAACTAAATCGATTAACCCCTTATCTTGGCCAAACCTTTTAGAGAAGCCGCCAGCAAGAATCAGCGCCGAATTTTTCAACAACAACAGCGTCCAAACTATTCTACAACGGGTTTGTTAGCGCAAGGCTTTTGAGGAGGCGTAAACAATTCTCTCTGGATTTAACATTTTTACGTATACAATGCCACTTGTGACCATGTCCTGTCCCTTTAGGTTTAGATCAATCATGTTTATGAAAAAAGAACAGAAAGAAAAGATAAAGCTTACTTAAAGAAATAGTGCTGCACTAAAGCATTTGAACAA
>JAOUPL010000078.1 GCA_029879825.1 Candidatus Bathyarchaeota archaeon | reverse complement strand
ATAACTCCCTCCCGTTCTTCTTTGGACGTTGGAGGGTACTGAACGGGCGCCACTCTCTTGTGGGTGGATGCTCTAAAGGTTGAAGACCCTCTACCGCGTCTTTGGACACGAATTCGTTTACCCACGATGTTGCATCTTCCTGTGGAATACTTAGGTTCTACAGATGAGCTCCTTTTTAAATACTTTTAGTTTCTTTCCTCGCCGCATATCGTCGTGTGGCAAACCAGTATACTATGAGTATTGATGCCATCACTATGACTATTGTAAGCAAAATAATGTTGAACATGAACATGGTTCTCTCCAGTTCTGGAGGCACTTCAGGATAGTATTGTATAAGTTCCTTAAGTGTTACGCTGAAGTAGTCCCCTAAAAAAGCGTAAAAGAAGGCTCTCGGCAACGTACCTGTTACCGTAGGAATGATAAAACTTCTAAACTTCATCTGAGTCAAACCCGCACTATAGGATATCACATCAAAGGGGATAAACGGTGCAATTCTTCCCAAAAGAACCGCCCACACCCCCCACCTGTTAAACCAATTATCCGCAAACTCGATCCCTTTCTCGCCAACAAACCGGATGGCGACGGATCTACCTCCTTTTCGAGAAATGTAAAAACCTATGAAAGCAGCAACCACAGATCCCAATGCCCCAACCAACCATCCGGACAAAAGTCCAAAGGCTGCACCACCGCATATCAAGACAAACTCGGAAGGAATAGGTATAGCTAAGGCCTGCACAATCATGGCAGCAAACAAGATGGGGAGTCCTCCGGCTTGAAAAGATTTTACAACCCAGAGAAGAAGCTGGTATATGAGTTCTGGAAATATGAGCAGTCCCACTGATGCTGCGACAACTAACAGAAATACTGCAGCGGGAAAGATTTTGAGAGACACTCGCATCTTGAAGCCCAAAAAGTGTGTCCATTGTGTTTATATGACGCCGAGTTTAATTGCTACATCCACTGCTTTGTAGTCTGGATGAAGCTTCACGAAGGCTTTTTTCTCTCCTCTAGGTGTAACTGCAACGTTAACTTTCTCCACCACCACTTCGTAAAGCTCCTCTACCGCCCTTCTAATTTCCCTTTTAGTAGCCCTGTTATTGACGACAAAAACGAGTTTGTTTTCTGTTTCAAGTATGCGACTCGTAACCTCGGTCATAACCGGATATAATATAATTTCATAAGGGTCCACGCCTATTTTCCTCCAAAAAGCTTGTCCACCTTCTCAAAGGCTGAGCTCGTCCAAACAGTTAATCTTCCCGGATGAGTTCCAGGTGCTAAAAGTTCGACGTTTAAATTGTCCACTGATGCGATGTCTACTCCTGGAAGGTTACGGGCTGCTTCAGCGATGCCTTCGTTTTTAGCTATTACAAGCAAGGGTCCGACAGCTTGCTTCATCTTTCGACCGCGCATCTTCCCCTTACCCGCCCTGACCTTCCGGCTTTCCTTGACTCGAAAAATGTCTGGCCACACTCCGATATGAATGAAAGCCTCCTCAGCTTCCTTAGTTTTTTTCAAGCCTTGAATTTCATCCACAACAACCAATGGAAAATCGGGAACATCATCCACCATGTGCCCCCGAGAGGCCACGATTTCTTTAGACGCTGTGGCGGCGACTGCTGAACGCAAAGCCAGCCGCATTTCTTTTCGAGGAATCTTCTTCTTGATTTTCTTTTCAACCACCGGAGGATGTGTGGCTCGACCGCCCACGGCGAATGGAATGAAGGCTGCTCTTTGACCCCTTCCCTTTACCCTCGCAACGCGCGCGATTCCTAAGCCTACACCACGAGATTCTGCTGTGGTTCGCTTTCCAGCTAAAATGTCTCGGCCTTGTGGTTGAAAGCGGTGAGACTGGATCGCAACCACGGCTCGCTTTATTACGTCTGGTCTGGCCGGAGTTTTGAAGATTGGGGAGAGACGAACTTTGCCGACTTTTTTTCCGTTGAGATCAAAAACTTTAGCTGAAATCTTGCCCATAGTCTTACCACCGGTTTATCTCTGCGGAGACTCTAGGGATATATAAGTGATTTTCGGCGGAGCTTCAGGAACCTTTTTTGGAGGCCGGGCTGGATATCGCAGGCGGACGAGACGTTTAGCTGGACCGGGTAAGCTTCCGTTCAAGGCAATGTAGGTTCCTTTTACAGGGCCATACCTCAAAAATCCGTCCGTTGGAGAGACTTCGCTCCCATCAACGCCGATTTTCAGGATGCGCTTGTTGTATTCGGTTCTTTGGTGGTAGCCCATTTGACCAGCTCTGGGAACACTGTATAAGACTCGAGTGGGTTTCCACGGGCCGATGGCGCCGACGCCTCGAATGGTCTTTCGAGACTTGCGGGGCAGAATCTTGATTCCCCAGCGCTTTACGGGGCCTTGGAAGCCCTTTCCCTTACTTACAGACACCACATCTACGAATTGGCCTTCCTTAAAAACGTCGGTAATCGAAACAGTTTTCCCAAGTAGGCTTTTTGCGTATTCAAATTGTTCCTTTACCGAGCCTCCATCAACCTTGATTTCCATAATATCCGGCTTTTTCTTTGGAACGCCGGCGAGTCTTGGTTGTGTGGCTGCTAGGATGCGAAACTCCACGATTTTGTCGAGGCCTTCTTCCATCTTTTTCAGGCCTTCTTCAGTGTTGAAATGTTCAGGCAATACGAGGGCGCGGTTAAAATCCTTTGGTGGGTCTTTCATCCACGCTTCGGTAAAAGTTTGTAAACCATACTGATTTTTCGCGTAGGCGCGAATGGCACAAATTGTGATGGGGGGAACGTCTAGAATGGTTGTGGGATGAACTATCTCTTTACCCAAGTTTAGCGAGCCCGGCTTGTCCTCCACCATGAAAACGTGGGTCATTCCAGCCTTGTAGCCCATAAAGCCAAGTAAAGCTGGTCCTTCCTCTACTTTGGGCCAGAAGCGAATCCTACCGACAGCATGAGTGGCACGTCCTCTAGGCAAATAGGCTAATGAGCCACGTTTTGGGCGACTCTTTCTACGACCCATGCTTCGCATCCTTCTTTGTTGTTTCTGTCCAAACTCGTCTTTGTTTCAATAAGAATGTTGAGTTATAAATGTTGCGAATTCATTTTCCAATAATCAGGTTTAAGATGGCTAAAGAAGTATATAACGCCTCTTCGGTTCTGACTGTTTCGGTTCCCTGATTTGGAATGGTGTTGACCGTGAAATGTGCAACTTCGTTTAGTTTAAGGTTTTCACGTGCCACGATGTCGTATAGCCCTTGAGTTGGTGCGCCAAAAGCTACCAGTATGTTGCGGGATTTTTTCCAACGTTTCGTCAACTCTTCCGCGACTTTCATTAGTGGAGTTCCGTATCGAGAAGTGGCGACCATCAAATCGAAGGATCGGGATTTTACAAGTTGCCCAAACGGAACGTTTGAAACTGTTACGCGGTAACCCCAGTAAGCTTTGATTTCGTCACTATTCGCTAAGGTAGCCTTGGAATGCTTCCCAAGATTGGTAACTTTCACTGTGACCCGAGTGTTGAGGGGAAGTTTTGTGTTAGGAATCAGCACTGGACGTTCGACGCCTATGTCCACAAGCGACCCATCTTCAGTTAAAGACAAAACGGCTCCTTCTCGGTATTCTCCGACTGTCAAATCTTTTGTTCTGTTTGCCAGTGGATGGTGAGGTGTACGCAAGGGAGGAAGAATACCTGCATAACGTAGTTCAGGCTTGATTTTGAACAACCGTTTCCGTAGGTATTGGGGCGTCTCCATGTAAGCGAGAATGGTGGCGACTAAATCGATGTCTCGTCTTTGATTGGCGTCGGGGAAGTCGGGAAACACTATGATTTCGTTTACGCAAAAGATGGCTGCCGCTCTGCCCACTAAACTGATTTTCGTGGTTTTTTCTCGAAGATGGGGGACATCTGAAACTAGGGATGCTGGTATGGCTATGGAAAGTTCGTAATCACGGTTTTGCATCATACTACAGGCTCTCCTTTACGTCTAGGTTTTCAGAATCCTTTATTAAATAGCCTTTGCCGTGCATTTAAGGCTGGTTTTTGACCTCTGTTTTTAAAAGTTTCAAGATGGCATAGATGCTATAGCTAAAATGGATGGGAAACCGTATGGTTACTATTTTAGACCAGCCGGAAAAGGTTAAAAAAATTGACGAGAGCGACATGCTCAGTCATTTAATGAAAACTCCAGATTATTGTCAAGACGCTATAAACAGGGCTAAGCAAGTCAAGCTGGAAAAAGTGAAGCCTAAGAACATTGTAATCGCGGGTATGGGAGGCTCCGCCATAGGAGGAGAAATCCTTCAAGATTGGTTGCGGGATGAACTTCCAATCCCCATAGACGTCTGCAAAGACTACACTCTCCCAGCCTACGCAAACAAAGATACACTGTTTTTTGCGAATAGCTACTCTGGAAACACGGAAGAAACCTTAAGCGCCTTCCTTGAAGCCATCCGCCGAAAATGCATGGCAATCACCATAACTTCAGGAGGGCACCTACTATCCTTTTCTAAGGAACTTCAGGTGCCCAACCTAACTATACCTAGCCAATTGCCTCCACGTGTCGCGATTCCCTATCTCTTCTTTCCCCTTCCCGTCCTTATGGAACAAATGGGACTCCTTTCCAGCATAGAGAAAGAACTCCAAGAAACAATACAAGTTCTCAAAAAGGTAGGTGAAAAAAACTCTCCCGAAATCCCGATAGAAGCCAACCCGGCAAAGAAGTTGGCACTAGAGCTATTGGAAACAATACCTGTAATCTATGGATTTAGGCAATATCAATCTGTAGCCCACCGATTGAAAACCCAGTTTAACGAAAACAGCAAGGTCCCCAGCAAACACGATGTTTTTCCAGAACTCAACCATAACGAAACCGTAGGATGGGAAGCCCCTGAAGCTCTCACCAAAAACTATTCCATCATACTTATTCGAGACCTTGATGAGCCTCCTGAAATTAGACACCGAATCGAAACCACCAAATCTTTGGTGTTCAACAAAGCTAGGAAGGTTCTGGAAATCCATGCGAAGGGAGAAGGAAAACTGGCGAAAATGTTTTCTGTCCTGTGTATAGGAGACTTCACGAGCGTTTATTTGGCTATTCTGCAAGGCGTAGACCCCACGCCGGTGAAAATCATCGACGAAGTGAAGAGAGCGTTGGGAAAGAAATTCAGCATGGTAGAAAAATTGAAGGCAGAATTAACCACATTAAGATGAGAGAAGGTCAATGTGGAAAAATCATCGTTCCACTTTTCCGCGAATGAACCCTTCAAACATTTCCTCAGCCTTCTCCAGCGACATCGCCTGCGGTGGACGTTTAAAGGCATAAGCTGAAACGCTTAAGAGGGAACCAGCGATTCCACGATCCAAGGCGACTTTGACCGCCCGTATAACATCAAACATTATGGAGCAGGCGTTAGGAGCATCAACAGAACTAAGCCTCAAGTCCAGTTGCATGGGAACTCTCCCGAAATAGAGACCTTGGATCCAGAAGTAGCTGTCCCGCCGATTTCCCAAGAAATCAACGTAGTCGGTGGACCCGGCTACCACAGAAGCCTTGTAGGGCAAGGCTGTTTCCACAGATTTTGTTTTCACGATCCTTTTAACCTCTCTTGTCCTCTCAAGAGTGTCAAGAGATTCTGTTCCTCCACCAACATCGAGTTGATATGTCTCAGAAACCCGGACACCCCGATCAGA
>JAOUPL010000076.1 GCA_029879825.1 Candidatus Bathyarchaeota archaeon | reverse complement strand
GCGCGCGCACAAAGGTTTAAAGCATTCCAGAACTTTTCTGGTGTGAATAACGGTGGGATACAATGAAAAGAAAGATTGCCTTGGTGGCGCATGACAATAAGAAAGCTGATTTGGTAGAGTGGGCTGACTTCAACAAGGGAACTTTAGCTCTTCACGATTTATATGCAACTGGAGGAACGGGGAGAAAAATTACAGACAAAACCAGACTAAACATTACTTTGCTTAAGGACGGTTCCCATGGTGGAGACATGGAAATCGGCGCTTTGATTGCCAACGAGAAAATGGATTACCTAATTTTTTTCTGGGATCCTCTAGAATCTCTCCCTCACGATGTGGACGTCAAAGCCCTCCTCAGGATAGCAGTCTTGTATAACGTACCCACAGCATGTAACAGAGCAACGGCCGATCTAATAATTTCCAGTCCACTGTTTAAGAGTACAGAATACAAACCGAAAAAGACGTGAACGCGCACATTTTATGGCCACAGAGCTTCGTACCCTTCACACGTTTCGTACTCAGCAGGAGCATAACACCACTTTTTATACTTTGAACACCAAGACAGCCGAGCGTTATGTTTACATTTTCTCTTTCGCATTATTTCTCTCTTCGTTTTTCATGCGCGATTTTAATAGGGCTATCTGTGCGTTCTGATTAGGTTCTTAATCTAGTTTCTTTTTCAGGGTCTAGTTGCTTGATCTTCATTCCATTTCGTTTCTCTTTTCCTGCCAGTTAGTATTGCGTAAAACAAGATCCCTAACCACATTTGAAAGTGATAGCTCATAGATGTCTTTTGAACTTTCCACAGTGACTTTTAAAGTGTCGTCACTGTGCCTATGCTTAAAAATCAAAACTTTCATTCATGTCGTCGCCCCGTGTGTTTCCCAAGTAAGAAATGTATTCTTTTGCTATATAAACGCGCGCGGATTCTCCGTTCGTTACTTCTTGCGTGTGGTCTTCCTTTCATAGAGGCATAAATGGTTGAGAGGGCATTCGTAACATTTGGGGTTGCGAACTCTACATGTGTGTTTGGCTAGGAGCCACAATAAGCCCGCTGTCCTATCTCGCTTTTCTTTGGCTATGAAATTAGTTAATGCATTTTGGATTTCTTCGTATTTTGCGTCTTGTTTCACAAGGCCCAATCGCTTGGCGAGTCTGTAATAATGAGTGTCTATAGGTATGACCTCTTTGTAGGTGTAGTAGTCTGTTAGGAGCACATCTGCCGTTTTGTTTCCTATTCCCGGCAACTCCATCAGCTTTTCTTTCGCCTCCTTCTTTGGAAGGAAGGGAATCGAAAAATTCTGGGGGGGCTATAACCCAGCTGGGCTTGAAAGATGCTAAATTGAGTACCGAGGAACTGTTCGGGAGTGGTGATATCTTTACCGAAATAGGCAGTTACACTCTTAAAATCCAACCTGCAGAGCAGAAACCTATTGAGGATAAGGGTAAGTATGTCGTTATTTGGAAACAAACAGCTGACGGCTGGAAACTGCACAGGGATATCTGGAACAGCAATATGCCACCCCCCTAATAATACTAAGATAGAAACAGAGATAGGGTAACACCGATGACTACCTCACACCAAAGTAAGTCTTTGTTCCCATGTATGAACAGTCAGAAGTTGCTAAATGTGATATATAATGGAAAGCCAAAAAGAGAGAAGGTTGTTTGCTTTCGAGATAGGATTAGTGTAGCTACCGACAACAGCCATGAGATTTCATATGTGCTTCGTATTCTTCCTTTGTTTCAAAGGTCCTGCCACAGCACTCGTACTTTGATTTTCCGGACATTTCACAACCTCGCCAACTTTTGATTCTACTTGTTTCAAATCCGAGATATAAATCCATACGTGCATGCAACTATGAGCCTCAAAAAGTTCCTGCTATCTCTTATCATAATCCTGAATCTTCTCTAAAGAATGGCGACGTTTTAATACGAGTATGCACATAACAATTCTATTAGAGAGGTACAATCATTTGCCATTCGAAGATTCATCTAAAGTATGTTATCATCAATGGGAATTGGTATCTGATAATGAAAAATCCAGATATGAAGTATTTTTGAAATGCAAGAAATGTGGTAAAATTATTAACTGGGCAGCTGGTGGCTAAATATAAAATTACATTCGTCATAGTATGCTCATTGTCCTATATTTAGAAGAATAAATGTTCTCGTTAAGCGTTTACTTTCAATGCATCTTAATGGGATAGCTTCACTTAGTACGAGTAAATGATTTAAAGTGGATAAGTGTGAAAACTCAAAGGTTGTGAAATGTATACCTGGTTTTTCATTTCCATATTAGGTTTGATTGCAGCAGTACCACTTCATTTTTTGTCGGTTGAGCACCTAAAACTTCAAAAAAGGTACGGGAGGGAGAAAGGAAATAAGATTGGCGAGATTTATGGTCTCATTTCAGGGTGGGGTTTCTTCTTCTTTTGGATCGGAATTTGGTTTTCACCTCAGCCCAGATTTACTATTCCACTTTTTCAGAATCTATCAGGCTTTGTTCCAGTTGTCAGCTTCTCGATTCCTTTGCTTCACCTGATAATTTGTGCACCTTTTCTTATAGCGGGTTCTTGGCTTGCAATCAAAGGTGTAAAAGAGACAACCCTGAAAGTAGCAGAAACGCATAGAACAGAGACCATCGTTACCAAAGGGGTTTATTCCATTGCTAGACACCCACAGTATCTTGGCGGGCTATTGGCACATGCAGGGATTTCATTTCTGTTATCTGCAGGGTATTCTTTACTCTTGACCCCCTTGACGGTTGTACTTATTTATCTCATTTCAAAGAAGGAGGAGGAAGAGTTGATTAAAGAGTTTGGCAAAGAATATGAAGACTATAAGAAAAAGGTGCCAATGTTAATACCAAGATTAAGAAGCCGACCCCATTAACAAACTCGTAAGCGAAGATCTATCTCAATTTTACATTTGAAAGTAATTCTTGCGCTATGATTAGGAACGTTCTCATTTCCTCGTCTGTGAAAGGTTTTAGCTTACTAAATTCGGGATCTATAGTTGTTTTTCCAAGACTGACGTTGAACTTCTGTAAAACATATTTTCTGCAGCCCGATACGCCATCGCATATTTCCTTTATATCCTCCTCTTCATGAAGCGTCGGAACCACAGTGGTTCTGAACTCATAATCCATCTTGGACCTCAGCAAGATTTCTACGGTTTCCTTCACTTTTCCAACCAGTTTCTCTGCATTGATGCCAGTTGCCTTAGAATATTCCTCCACAGTTAGCGGTGCCTTGATGTCCACTGCTATGTAGTCGACGAGTCCCCGGTCCATCAGTTCTTTCATCATCGTCGGGTTAGTTCCGTTTGTGTCTATCTTAACTAGAAAACCCATTTTCTTCAATTTTGAACAGATATCTGGCAAATCCTCGTGAAGCATAGGCTCCCCACCTGTGACGCATATCCCGTCAATCCAACCTCTCTGCTTCTTCAAATAACCTTCTACCCGCTCAAAGGGAATTGTCTCTACCCTTTCAGGATGAAGAACAAGGGTGGAGTTGTAACAGAAGGGACAACGAAAGTTACAACTTGGAACGAAGAAGACAGAGGACAGCTTCCCGTCCCAATCCACCAAACTCAAGTCAACGAATCCCTTTATCTCCACCCGTTAATCACCTTCCCCTAACAGAGTTGACCAAATTAGCAGCGTAGATTTTCTTCGAAAGAACAAAGGTGGAGTTGGTTAAGTAACTATTTATACCTTCTAGTGACGGAAGAAAACCAGCCTTACAGATAATGGAGGAATACTAAAGGAAGCTACTTAGAGCAAGTAGTTTGCCAAGTTTGTCGCGCTAACTTTCATGCAGAAGTTCTGATGGATGAAGTCCGCGCGCAGTGTTAGTCCTTTTGAATGGCGACTCTCTTGATGAGGGTTGGTTCCGTAAACGACAAGTTGGATCTTCTGAGCTGATCCCTGATTAGAATTGGGTTCATAAGCAGGTCCCTTATTCCTTCAACATGAGCAGCTCCGACAAATGTAAGTATCTTGGAGTTCTTTCCTTCGTTCAGATTCTTTGACGCTATCCAAGCTAACCTAGCAGCCATTAGAGCATTGCGTTCGTCTATCAGAACCCCCCATACAGAAGGAAAAAACCTTCTACCGGCTTCTATCTCTTTTTTGGAGTTGCTTATCACTCTGTCTTTGAACCCTTTCTCCCAGAGCCAAATTGGATCTTCACCTACCTTTCGGTGTAACCGAATGCCTATGCGAGATCTCTCAAGAGGGGTCATTCTGCTCCTTATCCGGCGTCTCATCTCTTGTTCTGGCATATCTATCAGCCATATGTTCGCGTCTACGTTTCCTAAAGCTTCCGCGGCTCCGGTGAATTCACAGAGGCCTTTACATGATCCTCTTTTTGGACAAGCTAAGCAAGCGGTATTTAGAGGTTGGAAGCGGCTCCAATCGAGTTCAAGGGCGACATCCTTGGGCTTCAAAGATCTGATTGACTCATACGCGTCGTTAATGCTGCGTCGTGTAAAGTGAGCCGTGCCAACGATGTCAACATACTCATTGTAGTCGGTGTTGAGTATCTCTACCATGATGCCCACTGGAACTATTCGATATTTATCTTACGTGTATCGTTTTTGAGAGTCTTCTCTTTCTTTGGGATTGTTACTTCGAGCACACCGTTCTTGTACTTTGAGGACGCCTTTTCGATGTCGATATTACTCGTCGGCAAGTCTATCATCTTGTAAAATCTTTTGGCCTTAACCTCAACATTGCCTGCTGTGACATTGAGCTGTATATCATCCTTTTCTTCACCCGGCACTTCGACGTAGATCTTTATCGCTTTCTCCTCCTCGAAGATGTCCGCTAGCGGTTCGCGGGTCTCCTCCAAAGCACTTTCTTGAACTTCGAATGGTCTTTGTGGCTCTGGTCGGGGTCTCATGGGATTCAGTGGTTCGAAGGGACTAAATGGGTCAAGCGGCTCTAAAGGTTGGTCCGACCCAAAGTGTCCTTGAATGATATATCCCTTCTCACCGGGTCTGTCAATTTGTTTGATTTCCCATTTGCCTTTGAGGTCCCCGTTTTTCGTCGCTTTCTCAAGCTCACTCATCATTCTCTGAATTCTTTTTACGAAGTTGCTGCTGAACGCGTCGAAGTCCCCAAAAAAATCGTCATATGCCACCATCTTTCACCTCCTTAATAGTTTTCCATTTCTTCCAGAGCTTCTATCAGATGCCTCAAGGCGAAGCTTAGCAGTATGAATCCTCTCTCCCCAACTTCTGAACAACGGTATTTTCCCCTTTCGACCTTTTCTAAGAGCCCTCCTTCTGTGAGTTTCTTGGCGTTTTCCCAAACGATTTTAGGATTCAAATTCAGGTCCCTCATGAAATCGGCGAAGTTAATTGTGCGGTTTTCTTCTTCCATGAGTCGTTTCATCATCCTGAATCGAGTCTCATGGGACAAGGCGTCAAAAATATTTGAGAATCTTTGAAAATCTGTTTCGAAAGCGTCTAATTCATCTGCCAGCTGCTCTCTTGGCCAGTCCATAAGGGAAAGAGGAATTTCAAACAATACTATTCCGTCTCGAACTAATTGCAACTTCAGGTTCATACAACTCCGCCTCTTATTACTATGAAGTAATTACCTTTCAGTAATATATAAACATTACCTTTAGGTAATAAGTGTCCCACGAAATTGCGTTCAAAATATAGCCCACACAAGCCAACGATCTTTGAAGAGTCTCTCGTGTTTTGCCAACGCCTTAGGCATTTCAAAATCGAGTTAAATCAA
>JAOUPL010000089.1 GCA_029879825.1 Candidatus Bathyarchaeota archaeon | reverse complement strand
CTATTTTTCTTTTTCGACTTCCTTGATCACGTCTTCGATTATTTCTAGGCCCGCGTCTACGAGTTCTCTAGTTATAGTCAACGGCGGAACTATTCTGAGGGTGGAAGCGCCGCATGATATGATGGCTACTCCTCGTTTCCAACACCTCAGCATAACTTCCCTAGCCTTGTCCGTCCCCGGATTCTTGGTTTCTTTGTCTTCCACAATCTCAATGCCAATCATCAATCCCTTCCCTCGAACATCCCCGACAATTTCACGCTCTTCTTTTAGGTTTTGCAACCACTTCATGATGTAATTGCCCTGTTTTTCAGCGTTTTCAAGAAGTTTCTCTTCTTTGATAACATCTATGACCGCGAGTGCCGCCGCGCAGGCCAAGGGGTTTCCTCCAAAGGTGCTGGCATGGGAACCCCCTTCCCAATCCATCAGTCGAGCTCGAGCCACAGTTGCACCCAAGGGCAGTCCCGATGCTAGGGCTTTCGCTACACAAATAATGTCAGGTTCGACTTTCCAATGCTCAATGGCGAACCAACTTCCAGTTCTGCCCATACCCGACTGAATCTCGTCGTCGATTAAAAGCAAATCATATTTGTCGGCTAGCTTTTTGAGACGTTGAAAGTATTCTGGAGGAGGAACCACGTATCCACCTTCTCCTTGGATGGACTCAAAAACGATGCCAACAACTTCTTCGGGGGGCACGTATTTTTGAAGAACCAGCTCATCGATGAAGTCTACACACCAGTAACTACAGTCTGGATATGACAGCTTGAAGGGACAGCGATAACAGTACGGATAGGGCACGTGCGTTACCCCAGGGAGCATAGGGAAGTAGTATCTTCTATGAACCAACTTGCTCCCGGTGAGGGACAGCGCCCCTAACGTTCGACCGTGGAAGCCGCTGATAAAAGCGATGAACCGATGTTTGCGGGTGTGCCACTTAGAAAGTTTGACAGCTGCTTCCACAGCCTCTGCTCCGCTGTTTCCAAAGTATACCTTTTTCTCAAACAGCCCAGGGGTTATTTCAATCAGTTTTTCAGCTAGATTCACGACCTCTCTGTAATAGAAGTCCGTGTTAGAGTAGTGGAGAAACCTGTCGCATTGGTTCTTTATCGCGTTGACAACTTTGGGGTGGTTGTGTCCTACGTTTAGGCATACTAACCCGGAGTTGAAGTCAATGTATTCGTTTCCATCCACATCTTTTACAATACAATCCTTTCCCAATTCTACGACGAGCGGATAAAAACGAACGTATGAATGTGAAATCGAAGCCTCATCTCTCTTGACTAACTCTCTCGCCTTTGGACCAGGCGGGCGAACAACTATTCTCGGGTAGCTACCCATACCCCATCACCAAGAATATCCCATTAAGGCGCGGTATTTTTTATAGCTATCTGAGATTTCTGAAAGGCTGTTCCTATGATTCAAAATCAGAAGCAGGGAAAAACACCTCAGCAAAGGATAGATAGCAGCGAACGAAGTTGGAAAACGGATTTGCTTGCCAAAAGGTTACTTGGACCCGGTTTTGGCCACTGTTATTTCAATTGTTGAAACGTTTGATTTTTGATCCTCAGCTCTAACCAGTTTTTCAGTGCCGATGGCAATATTTTTTGTTTCTAAATCCTTGACAAAGGCACGGCGAAGCAATTCGATAGTATCAACTGCTCTGCTGATCGCCCGCCCCTTGCTTTAACAACGACCTGTTTTTCGCCAGCGTTAAAGAAGGTTATGCAGGCAATTACATAGTTCATTACCGGTTTTCGTCCGATGAGGACAACGTTCTCGGCTTTGGTCGCCTTCTCTTTGGCTACTTTCTCTTCTTTAGGTTTCGTCTTTTCTCGCGCCAAGTTTCATCCACCTCTTCACTGACACCAACGTTTGTTGTAAATTAAGCTACACGTTGAGCTATAGTCTCATAGTTTTTCCCATTGGAACATTCTCTAAGTCACTCGTCGTGCAGATCGTTTTTCTTTACCGAGTTGTAGGCCTAGCTCGAAAGCCTTGATATTATTCTCCATTTCTCTTGGTGCGGTGACTTTTATTGCCTCACGCAAACTGTCCGCTTTTAATGGAAGTAACCCGAGTCCTGTGACGATGCCAACGAGTATTGTGTTCCCGAAAATTGCACTTCCGAACTTCTCCCTACCGAGGTGAGAGGTTCTGAAAACATGAATTTGTTTGGCGAAAGGCTTTATTCTCCTAACAATCTCGCTCATGGTTGGATAAGGTATGTTGAAAAGACTTGCGTAGATTGGAACTAGAGGATAATCGTTAATGACAAAGGTGGTTTTCTCTTTCCTAGCATAATAGGTTGCTCTCACCGCTTCTAACGCTTCAAAAGCAAGAATGAGGTCGGCGTTAGCTTGCATTATCCCCGGCGAAGACACTTCCTTCTCTGAGCCAAACCTAATAAAAGTGGGGATTACCCCTCCTCTCTGAGCAAGTCCGTGCAATTGAACCCCTCTAACATAATGCCCTTCTATGTTGGCTGCTCTCGCTATCATCACCTGCGTTGTCAAGACTCCTTCCCCTCCAACCCCAGTTAGCATCACGTCAAATTTCATTTTTCTCCCTCCCTTTTTGCGATGTGAATGGCTCCCTCAGGACATATCTGCATACATACTGCACAGCCCAAGCATATATCCGGATTTATGGAGTATACAGTTTCTCCTCTAGGTTCCACCGTCGCCTTAACTATTGCGGGACAAGCAAAATCGTTAGTGCATATGCCGCACTTTGTGCATTTCTCTTGATCTATTTGGAATATTGGTATTGCGAGCCCTTTTGCATGGAATTGTCTCCTCGTTAATAGCCTACATCCTCCTCTGCTAACCAATACTTTTGGGCCTTTGATGCTCTTGAGTTCTTGCAAAGCCTGAATCAATTGTTTTTGGCTGAAAGCATTTGAGACCTTCACCTCCGCTCCTAACGCCCTAACGACATCTTCTATTTTCACCGGCTCTACTTTCTCACCCATTCCAGTGAAACCCGACCCAGGATGGGGCTGGTGACCAGTCATCGCAGTGATAGCATTGTCCAGAACAACTACAAGAGGAGTTTTTCCAGCGTTGTTAAATCTGTAGTTTAATATTGCGGGCATGGCTGCATGGAAGAATGTGGAGTCGCCTACGAAAGCAACAACATCTTGATCACTCACTATGCCTATGCCATGAGACACACCGATGCCCGCTCCCATGCTGACAATAAAATCTTGCATGTTGATGGGGTCAAGCGCCCCGAGAATGTAACAACCGATGTCTCCGGCGTAGATGGCTTCGTCTCCAAAAACTTTTTTGACAGCGTAGAATGTTGACCTGTGCGGACAACCAGGACAAAGGACAGGCTTCCTTGGAGTAAGATTCTTCGATGCCGAGTCAACCTTTTTCTTATGGTCATTGAAGTCTATGCCAAGTTTTTTTCCGAATATTTTTTCGAGGGCGGGGATTACTCTCTCAAGGTTATATTCATCAGATTTTGGAAGTAGGTCTTTACCGTGAATAACGAGGTTCGGGTTAGCTTCTTTTGCAATCTGTTCTACAAAATTCTCTAAAATTGGCTCAAGTTCTTCTAAGACTAAAACAGCTTCTTTATCTTTAATGAAGTTACTAACAAAACTTTTTGATATGGGGTGCGTTAAAACGATTTTTGCAATCGGCGGTTTCAGCCCTAGCTCTAGCAATGCTTCTTTAGCGTATTCAAAACTAACTCCCGAAGTTATTATTCCTATTTTTCCTTCTCCCGGAAACACCGTATTTAGCTTTTGACCATACTTTTCCTCTATTTGCTTGAGTTTTTCATTTACCCTCTCATGAAGCACTTGCAAATGGGGCTTAAGATTATAATATTTGTCGGGATCCTTTTGGAATCTGCCCCTGATCTTAGGTTTTTTCATTTCGCCAAGCCTTACAGTTCCGATGGAATGAGTAATCTTTGTGGTGGTCCTCAGAAAAACAGGGATTTCAAACTCTTCAGATATATCAAAAGCAAGTTTTGTATAGTCTAAGCATTCTTGAGGGTTGCTCGGTTCGAGCATCGGCATTTTGAACATCCTTGCATAATATCTCGTGTCCTGTTCGGTCTGTGCGGAACTCCAAGCAGAAGGATCGTCGGCTACCATCACGACGAAACCCGCTCTCACGCCCGTATACGCTACAGGCGGAATGGAATCGGCTGCAACATTGAGCCCAAAGTGTTTTTGGCTGGTCATGGCTCTCACTCCTGACCACGCTGCTCCAGTAGCTGCTTCAAATGCAACCTTCTCGTTAGAGGAATATTCGAAGTAAAGGCCCACCTTCTTTGCTATCCTAGAAAAGGTCATTGGTACTTCAGAGCTAGGGGTCCCAGGATAAGCAGCAACGAATCCTACTCCAGCTTCAAGTGCTCCCCTTACAATCGCTTCGTTCCCCAGCAACACTACCTTTTTACCAGGCTCCTCAAGTACATCCATTTTAATTCTCCATCCCGATTATTCTCTTGTTAATTTCTATCAAAGATTAGTTTTCCTCCATTCAGAGATGAGACAATATCGATTCAGTAATATTAATGTTAGTTTCTAAGCCAACTAGATTCATTTGCAAACAGACCATAAACATAATAGAAAAAGATCACTGCATCAGCCGATCGAAGGGTTGGATAACTTTGTTAGAAGCGTCAATTAAGGGGCTTTATCCTCCTGGGGCACCGTGGAATGGAACGTTTTTCCAAAGAACGTCCCACCAATCTTCTTCTGTTATGGTCTCCCCTCGAACGAGAATTTCTAGGACTTCCTTTAAAAGTTCATGATGCCTTTTCTCATCCAACAATATTGCGTTCAAGAGAAGCCTAACTTTCTCGTTTTCAATGCTGGGTATTACCTCACTAATTCTCTCAATGAGTTCTACCTCCATGCGTATGTGCTCTTTCACGAGTTCCCTTTGTTTGTCGAGATGTTCTTGTGTAAGGGCTTGGGAAACACTTGTTAACAGTTTAACAGCTGCCGCATACATTTCTGCATGCTTCACAGAATCTAAAGATATTCCCTTCAAAACTCCCTTGACAGTTGGGTTTCCTATTTCC
>JAOUPL010000040.1 GCA_029879825.1 Candidatus Bathyarchaeota archaeon | reverse complement strand
AGTTTAGAAAGCGTTGAAAAAGCCGTTTCGGAACGTTTCAGCGGAAGCATCTTGGAAAAAAACGTTGGTGCCATAAAAGAAGCCTACAAGGAGGTAAAATCAGAGTGACCACCCAAGAAAAAGGTTGGAAAGAAATTCCTATGGCCGGTGTCTGCTGGAAACCTAGCACCCAATATTTAACTGGAGACTGGAAAACCTACAAGCCAATACGGGATTTGGAAAAATGCACACGCTGCGTATTGTGCGTGCTTTTATGTCCAGATGGAGCAATCCACTGGAAACCAGAGAAAGAAGACATAGAGTTTGATTATAATTTCTGCAAAGGCTGTGGAATATGCGCCAACGAATGCCCAGTGGATGCCATTGAAATGAAGCTTGAAGAGGAGACGTGAGAAAATGGCGATCGTTAAACAGAAAATGTTAGCTTTAAACGGAGACGAAGCTGTTGCGTATGCTGCAAAACAATCAGATGTAGACGTTGTAGCAGCATACCCAATAACTCCCCAGACCATAATTGTGGAACGATTCAGCGAATACGTAGCCAATGGAGAAGTTGACACAGAATTTGTCTGTGTCGAATCCGAACATAGCGCCTTAACCGCATGTTTAACGGCGGCGGCCACAGGTGCGAGAGCTTTTACAGCTACAGCTTCTGCTGGATTAGCCTTAATGCATGAAATTTTGTACGTAACCTCAGGATGTCGGGCACCTGTGGTAATGGCGGTTGTTAACAGAGCTTTATCAGCACCTATAAACATTCACTGTGACCATTCAGACAGCATGGTTGAACGCGACTGTGGTTGGATACAGATTTATGTGGAAAACTCGCAGGAAGCATACGATTCTATAATTCAAGCTTTCAAAATCGCTGAAAACCCGGAACTCTTGTTACCGATAATGGTGGGATTAGATGGTTTCACATTAAGCCACACACTAGAAAACGTGCAAACACTTCCAGATGACTTGGTGAAAAAGTTTGTTGGAACGCGCCAATTTACACTGGTAACAAACCACGAAGGAAAAACTGTACCCTTCAAACTTGACCCAAAAACCCCTGTGACAATTGGTCCTTTAGACCTATATGATTATTATTTCGAGCACAAGAGACAACAAGAAGAAGCGATGCGGATTGCTCCCAAAATCATCCGACAAGTACATGAAGAATATGCTAAGATAAGCGGGAGACGTTACGGAGATGGATTAATTGACCCATACTACCTTGAAGATGCTGAAACGGCAATAGTGTGTGTGGGTTCAACCTCTGGAACAGTCAAAACCATCGTAGACGAGCTTAGGTCAAAGGGGATGAAAGTGGGTTTGCTTAGGCTTCGTACTTTCAGACCGTTGCCAGTGAAAGAAATAACTAAAGCATTAGAAAATGTGAAAGCAGTAGCTGTTATGGATAGAAGCCTAAGCTTTGGAGGACACGGCGGCGCAGTATTCCACGAAATACGCCACGTTTTATACGATGCACCTAAACATCCCTACGTAGTGAACTACATTTACGGACTCGGCGGAAGAGAAACCCATCCAAACCTCATACACAAAATCTATCGAGACTTACAGCGAATACTAGAAACCCAACGAATTCAGAAACCAGTACAATTTATTGGATTAAGGGAGTGAAAGGAGGAATAGAAATGTTTTCTGAATGGAAATTCACTGCAAAAGACATAGCTGAAAAACCAGATTTGTTTATGTCTGGACACAGAGCATGCGCAGGCTGCGCACCTGCAACAGTTCTCAGATTAATCATGAAGGCTTTAAGGGGACCGACAATAACGACCTTTGCAACTGGATGCATGGAAGTGGTTTCAACCATTTATCCCTACACGTCGTGGAAAATTCCTTACATACACACTGCCTTTGAAAACGTAGCAGCAAACGCTTCCGGAATCGAAGCTGCGCTCAAGATATTAAAGAAGAAGGGACGAATACCGCAGGAACATGTGGATGTCATTGCTTTCGCCGGTGACGGTGGCACATACGACATCGGCATTCAAGCCCTCTCAGGAGCGGTTGAAAGGGGACACGACTTCCTCTACGTATTATACGACAATGAAGCCTACATGAATACAGGTATACAGAGAAGCGGTGGTACGCCTCATGGCGCTTCGACAACCACTTCGCCAGCTGGCACAGTCATACCTGGGAAACTGGAAAATAAGAAGCCTATAGCGGACATTATGGTCGCCCATGACATGCCTTATGCTGCAACGGCGGCGCCCTATTATTGGAGAGACTTGATAACAAAAGCCAGAAAAGGAATTGAAGTCAACGGCCCAGCGTTTTTGCATGTATTCGCGCCTTGTCCAAGAGGGTGGCGAAGTGACATAAGTAAATCAATTGAGATTTCACGTTTGGCTGTGGAAACCTGTATCTTCCCCTTGTGGGAAGCAATAAATGGCGAATATCAACTGTCCGCACCGAGCAAAGTGATTGCTTTAAGACCGGAAAGAAAGAAGTCAGTAAGAGAATATTTGCAACTACAGGGACGCTTTAGACACTTGTTCACTTCGAAATTCGAAAAGGTCATCGACGAAATCCAACGCACAACAGATGGACGATGGCAACGCCTACTCAAGAAGTGTAATATTGCCTAAATTGGAATCATCTTCTTGCTAAAGAAACATGAAGAGGAAAATCAAAAGAACACTAGCCGCTGAGAACAGTGATACGGCAAGTCTTTTGGCTTGTTTTGCTGTTCTATCAGCTACGAGGCTCAAATCCTCTATCCGTTTCTCCCCAATGACGTTGATGTTAGGTATTATTTCTGTGCGCCATGATGCCTCTGCAGGTTCCAGATTGTCCAACGCGTTTACCGTAGCTTGCCTAATATAATTAATCAGCTTTGATTGATCCATAACCTCGCCTATGGGGTGGTAGCCACGGGCTGTTCGTACGATACCACAAACCGCGTGAGTGTCGGTGGTGAGAACTTCTCCGTCAACGATGCCGATTCCTCCAAGCTCTGAAAGAATCCTTTCCCTCAGTCCGGATATCATGTTGTTTCCGTCGATGGTTACATAAGCTGCTTTCTGGTCGCCAACCTTTGTTACGATCACGCTTATTCCCCCAGGCCCCATGCCCTCTTTCACGGTGAACTCTTTAGGAACAACAATTGCCGCTCCGACTTCGAAGTAGGAACGTTCATAACTCAACGCTTTTTTGAGGCCAGCTACAGAAGCCTTTCTAAGAGACACAACAGCCGCGTCGACATTGAAGGGCCCCTCGATACTGTTGTGAGCGTCGATGACGAGAGCGGAAAGCCCTCGCTTCTCAGCCTCCTTGACAATGAACGAATCTAACTCCTTGGGAAGGTCTTCCATGGATTTAGGCGCAATAGTTAACGTAAGAAGAGCGCAGTCTCCAAATATTTGGCAGCTTACGGCTGCCTCGTTTTTTCTGGTTCGCACGAAGGGAGTAGCCTTAGAATAGTTGAGTGTAGAGTCCGTAAAGCCGAGTATGCCTTCCACAACTCTTTGATTTTGAATCTGGGAAGAAAGGTCGAGCCCGTGTCCAACCAATCCGTGGGGAACAGAAACTACGCATTGAAGTTTGTTTTCCAGCGCGGTTTGAATCAAAGAGGGAAGGAGGCTGCTTCCAAGATTTTTGAACGGGCCCGGATGCAAAGCTGGAACAACCATCACCGCCTTTATCCCTTTGTTGGCTCTGAAGGTCAGCATGGAAACCCTTACGTCTTGTTCGCTGCCAAGCTTCTCAAAGAAGGCTTCAAGGGGCGCGTTCAGGCCTTCTGTCCAATTGGCGAAGAAGGCCTTAAACATTGAGGAAGAAGCTATTCCGAGGGTTCTTTTACCAACGCGATCTAGGAAGTAGGTGAAAAGAAACACGGTCAGTACAGCTACGAGGATTGAAACTAGGAGAAAGATGGGAAGCCGTGCGTTTAGGCTATATTTAACTACGGACTCCATAAAAAAGATGGGAATGATGCACAAGGCGGGTTGTAAGAGAGAGGAGAAAAACATTCTTCCCAAGTCAGCGAAGGATGTTGTGGAAAACACTAACAAACGAAGCATCAGTGCTCCACAAAAACCCAAAAAGAAAAATTTGATCCAAAGATTTGGCGTTTCAAGGAAGACACTTATTAGACTGCCAAGAAAAATAACCCCAAACCATATCACGCAGGAGAAAAGGGAAAGGGCGGAGCAACGTCTCAAATCAAAAATAGGGTCCCCTTTCATAGAACTGCGACTAATTACAACGTCGGATGCCAAGGTGAAAAAAAGGAAGATTCCACCGAACGTTGCGCTTAGAATAAGCCCGTTGTAAGAGGGTTGTAACGATAGGATTACTAGAACCCCGCCGAGCAGACATAAGGCGCCGAGTAGAATAGTGATTGCAACGTGGGAAGGAAGCGTAAAGAGTGACGAATAACGCGTCACAGCTTTACTGATGTATTCATCCGATGAACTGTAGGTCAACCAAATGCTCCTCGCTTATATCCTTCTGGAAGAGAGTTCAAAAGCCTTGAGGTTACAGAAACGTAGCGCAAGAGAAATCGAAGAGCAGAATTTACATAATCCGGAAGATACGAGGAAATCTCCGCAATTACTTTTATGAGAAAAGTAGCGAAAAATAGGGATACGCTATCAAAAACAGCTCCAAACGTTGATCATGCAACCTGAAAAGGGAGGATAAAAGCTTTTATGCTCTAGTTAGGGTACCATTTTGTAGAGAATTATGTCTAAGGCTGGCCCGCCTCCAACGGTGTTTCATATTCTCGAGCGAAACATAGGTCGAAGAATGGTGGCCATATTAGATCCCTCGTATGGATTTGAAGGAACTTTAGCCGCTGTTACACGAGAACCTCCTGGCATTTGGCTTTCTGACTCTGAGATCGTGACATTGCGGGCAACGATAGCTCAGCCAGTGCCGCAGGTAGTGAGTAGAGAACATAGAAGTGAAGTTTTTATCAACCTAAGTTCGGTTCAACGTATCGAAGTTTTACATGAGAGGTAAGGTTAATTAGAAGAATATTTGTGCCAAAATGCAGGCTACTATTAGTGCTACTGCCAAGATTACGGCTAGTTCGGGTTTCACCTTTACGCCCCTAGTTTCTTCTTCAAAGAATCTTAGCAGTCCAGCGCTTTGGGCGGGCATAGGTGCCTTTCTTTCGCCTTTTTTCTTTTTCCTCTTGCTCATGATGGTTCCATTTTATGGCTTTCTTGAGGCAAGTTAATTAAGGTTGTGCTACTGGTTTATTTTCTATCTTTTTCTCGAGCCCGAGTTCTCTGAGGTAGGGGAGAGGGGCTATACATAGCCTCAACATTCGTTGCGACACAAACACAGAATTCGCCTATCTTCTAGAGAGTGGAAAAGGTGAAAGGGATGTGACGGAATTTAGAAAAGGCTGGCGAAAGGTTGTTGCTTTGAGGAAGCGAGGGGCAGTATTGTGGACTATAGGGTACAGTAACAGATCTATTGAACAATTTGTGGCTTTGCTCGAGAAGCACAAAATCGAGGCTTTAGTCGACATCCGTAGTTTTCCCACGTCTAAAATTGAACATTTCAAGAGGGAAGAGATGGAGCGGTGGTTGCCTGAATATGGAATCGAATATATTTGGCTTGGCAAAGAACTGGGTGGATATCGCCGAGGTGGGTACGAAGCCCACATGAAAACTGAGTTGTTTATAGAGGGCGTAGAGAAGCTTCTTGAGTTTGCTAGACGAAGGCGGGTGTGCATCATGTGTATGGAGAAGAATCCGAAATACTGCCACCGCCGCTTCCTCACCGCCTACCTGGAAAGAAAGGGTGTGGAAGTGATACACATCCTTGATAAAGGACAGGTAGGCCTTATGAAATTCAAAGACATAATAGTGGAAAACCGCCTTTAGGTTTACGAATTGTTATGAGAGGGAGAAAATGTGCACGTCCGTGAGTTTCAGGATATGATGCGTCGGATTTATTTTCATCGAGATTCTGAGCGCGGAGTGGTTGGAACATTCGATTGGCTTGTGGAGGAAGTGAAGGAGCTCAGAGAGGCTTTAAAGGAAAAGAATACGAAGGCTATGGAAGACGAGTTTGCCGATGTTCTCGCCTGGTTGGCTTCTCTGGCAAACGTTGTTAACATAGATTTGGAGAAAGCCGCAATAACAAAATACAATAACAGGTGCCCCAAGTGCGGGCAAAAACCATGCAAATGTTCCTTTTTAAGAAAACATAAATGAACAGATGCTGAACGAAAACAAGATAGTTATGGCATCTTTTATAAGTTGTATATAGTAATAACAAAACTTACATAAACAGATGAAAACAATCTCTTAGAGGCGCGACAATGCTATATTGTTCGAAGTGTGGAGCCAAATTAGATGAAGAAGCAAAATTCTGCCCTACTTGTGGAGTTCCCGTTGGCCCACCGGAGGCTGAGCCTGAAAGAAGAAGAGAGAGAAGACCGATAAGTACCCTAGCCATCGTTTTGATCGCGCTCCTCGTGATCGTAGCGGTCATAGTCGCCATCGCCGCCCTCGCCTTCTTGCCCGTTTACACGGTGGGGCCTGTCACACGTCAGATGTCAGTCCCTTCCAAGTCAGGCGTAAACACGCTAAACCTTGATCTCACTGCAGATGTTGCCGAAATTAACATTGCCTTCGAGAACCTCACGGGCGAATTGCAGTCGCCATCGATTATTCTCAACGCGTCGGCAACCGCAAGAGTTGGAGTCTTTGGCTCAACTGAGTCTTTGGAACGTTTCATGCCAGATTGGCAAAACACAACCGAATATTTTTTTGTTTCTAACAGTAATGTTCTAACAGTGACGGTGAGACAGGACGTTGACACCATTCATTGGCCACGGTACTATTCGTTGAATGTCACATTTGATATCCGTATCGACCCTTCCATGAACACAAGTCTTAATGTTGAGACAAGCACCGGAGGAATTGTCTTGGACACTCAGGCTGGAGTGGTTCTCAACTCTTTAAGCCTCGAGGCGACCACAGGTGGAGTTGAAGCCAATTTAGTGGAAGATGTCGTTGTCGCAGGCGACTTTTCTGTCAAGACTACGACAGGAGGCGTTAAATTATCTTGGGACAACGTGATTGCCACAAACGATGTTCTAGTCGATGCGACAACAACCACGGGCGGAGTTGACGTGGATGTTACTCAGGACGAGGGGCCTCTAGGGAAAGTTACATTGAGAGCCGAAGTCGTGACTGGGGGAGTCAACTTTGCTATAGACATTCAGGGTGACGTTGGAGCCAAGATCGAGTCCAGTGTCACCACAGGAGGAATAGATATAGTTAAGAAAGTTGGATTTTCTGGCCCGGAGGCTCTTTTGCAGTCAAGCAACTATCCTGCTAGCAGCAATTTTGATGTAAGTCTCAAAATCACTACTGGCGGAATTGACGTAGATGCGAAACATACGCCATAAATTACGGACTAGCAAGCTAGAAACTTATGCGTTTGCACATAGCGATGAAATCGCTTTTATACATGAACAAAACAATACGTTAGAGGTGCAACTATATAATGCCTTATTGTTGGAAGTGTGGAGCTGAAATGAAAGAAGACGCAAGATTTTGCCCTAAGTGTGGCGCTCCTGTTAGCAGACGCGTCAGAAGAGAGAAAGAACCTGAATGGTGGGAATGACTCATGGGTTACTGCACTAAGTGTGGTACCAAAAACGAGGAGGATGCGGCGGTGTGTGTTAAGTGCGGAGCGAGTCTAGTCGCTCGTCCAGCTTGGAGACGCGAACGCAGGCGAGCAGAACAAGAATGTTTTGGGCTCCCGCATGGCGGCATAATAGCGGCACTAGTCATCGGCATAATAATAATATTTGCAGGAATCTCCTCGCTGCCTGGAATAGAAATAGAATGGTGGCCATTCGTAATAATCATCTTTGGCATACTGATCGTCGCCGGAGCCTTGTACAGCTACAGCCGCAGATCCTAAACTACCCTCCTTTTTTCTATTGGCAAATTCACAGGTAGCAACTTTGCAAGCGTAACAAATTCTTTCATGATCCCACTGCGAAAGCAATATTCGAGTAAAAAGCCAAAAAAGAATTAATGCAACCAAAAATAGATCAACCGCCACGCTGTGAACCACTTCATCGACTCCAACCAAGATGAGAAAGGCTCCTAACACGAAAAAGACGTTCAGTAACAAACGGACAAAACTCCGGAATTTGAACTGGAACAAACCAAAACCAACCCCCAGAACACCTACCCAAACCATCAAGAAACTGTTCGGTTCAACACGCCAGTTACTGAAAAAATACAAAAAGGTTCCAACAAAAGCCGAAAGCCCTCCCAAAAGCAACCCTGTGCATGCAGCACAAAATGTCTTGCCGCCTATCTGAAACACGTGGGCATCAAAGTTTCCGCAATCAGGATGATGCCCTTGCAGAGTGGAGAAAGTTCCGTGAGAAGCAAACTTGCCAAGGAACGGGCGACTAGGCTTTTTCCCGAAATCAAAAATTCTTGAACATCGTGTTGGGGAAAAAACCGCCAGAATTCCAAAGATGCAGATTAATCCGAAAATTGAGCCGATTAATGGTTTTCGCCAAAGAAAGCTTTTATGCACATTTGGTGGGTAAACCGTGAGCATTCCTACAAGAAACATTCCGAGGAATGACACAAGGACTAGATATGTTATGTGGAAACTGCGAGATAGGTTCTGGGACATGGTCAATCGCTACTCAGAACAACGTTCCAAACTGATTTACAATGCCTCGAGCAGCCATATACCAATATACTCTTCTCTTTATTTCTTTCCTTGAGAGAAGCCCCCGGAATCTCCTACTCCAAGATCCGAAAAAGCTTCTATAGCATTGGTAAAGTTGTTCTTGCACTTCTTCTCTAGACAGCGTCTCCGTAGGCATGATGGCGTGAACCATGTCATAGTTCGCCCAATTCCAATCTTCAATCCATCCATTCCGCTTAGCCTCCTCAAAAACCTGAGTGCCAGGAAACGGAGTAAGGATCGCAAAAATCGCTAGGTCAGGGTCTAAATCATTTGTAAACTCTCTTAAACTCTCTATGGACTCAGCAGAATCTTTGCGTTCCCCAATAATGAACATCCCTTGCGCAAATATGTCATTCTTTTTCAACAATTTCACCGCCTCCTTGGCTTGTTCTGGAATCGTTTCTTTGTTAAAAGCTTCAAGGGTAAATGATCTGTGGCTTTCTACTCCTAAGAGAACCCAGCGGAGGCCGGATTTTCTCATCTTCGGCAAAAGATCACGATGCTTTACAACATCATCGCATCTGACCTGCATAAACCACATCATATCGTCTGAAAAACCTCGCCGAATAAGCTCATCACTTAGGTCCCTTGCACGTTTGCCCAAACCGAAATTGTCGTCAGTCAGCCATAGAAATCTGCTCCCATAATTTTCGTAGCAAAACTCAAATTCGTCAGCGATCCGTTTCGGCGACTTTGCCCTCCATTTTCTTCCCCAGTGCCTCCATTGAGTGCAAAAGGTGCAACGGTGTGGACAGCCCCTAGACCCCTCAATTAAGGCGTACCTGGTTTTGGGACCTGCCATTGCGGTGAAATGGTATTCGTGAATGACGTCCTCGACAAAATGATACCCAGGGTAGGGCAGCTCATCTAGATTCTTGATAAACGGTCGTAATGGATTGTGTAAGATTTTTCCGTCGTGCCTGAAGGAGACCCCGTTTATTCTCGCAAACGATTTATTTCCAGCGAACGCTTGGGCCAGATCCACAAAGGTTTGTTCTCCTTCTCCACGCACAACAACGTCGATCTCGGGATACGTCTCTAGACTCTCCTGAGCCATAACTGTAAAATGTTGCCCCCCGGCAACAGTCAGAACATCTGGCTTCACTTTTTTCGCTGTTTCCAAGGTTCGGACGGCAACGTAAGTATTGCAGGTTGCAAGGGCGCTCGAAGCGACAACATCGGGGTTAAAAGATTCAA
>JAOUPL010000075.1 GCA_029879825.1 Candidatus Bathyarchaeota archaeon | reverse complement strand
GTTTTCCCAAAATTTTGAACATGGGTTTTGGTTTGTTCACTGCTAAGGGAAAAACCCTTTTTCCTGTTCCCCCGGCAAGTATGACTGTTTGCAATCAACCACCCTTTAAGACTTGGTTTAATTCTTTTTTCGCGAATTCGTAGAGTTCCTCGAGTTTTTCTTCTGTCTTTGCTTCGGCGGACACTCTTATGATTGGTTCGGTGTTGGAGGGTCTTAAAAGAACCCAGCCGTCTTTGTCTATCAACTTCACTCCATCCATGTCTAAAATCGTTAAGCCATAATCCTTAAACCTGGATCTCAGCTTTTCGATGACGACAAATTTTAGGTTGTCTGGGCACTCAAAGTTTTTCTCGTAAATGGAAGGATACCTTGGCAGAGAGTCAGCTATCTTTGAGAGTTTCTCGCTGCTTTTGGAAAGTATTTCAGTCATCCTTAAACTTGCAAAAATGGCGTCATCTACTCCGTAGCATTCGGAAAAATAGAAGTGGCTGCTTTTTTCTCCCCCGAACAAAGCGTTTTCCTCGATCATTCTGTCCATGATAAACGTGTGCCCAACCCTTTCAACTATTGGAATCCCGCCGAGTTCTTTTATGTATTCTTCAACAGCCATTGAACAACTCAGTTCATATACTATTTTTGCCCCTTTGCTTTTTTGGAGAACGTCTTTGGCAAAGATTAGCAGAGTTAAGTCACCGGGGATCACGTTTCCTTTTTCATCGACAAAAACCGCTCTGTCTCCGTCTCCGTCGTATCCTACTCCCAAATCTGCTTTATTCTTCACTACTTCTCTTTTCAATTCTCCCAACGTTTCTTCCTTTGGCTCTGGCAGATGTGCTGGGAATGTGCCGTCTGGATCTTGGTTTAAGGTCAAAATCTGGCATCCTAACCGTTTGAAGAGAGTCGGAGCGACTAATCCACAGGTGCCGTTTGCTGTATCGGCTACCACTTTCAACTTTCTTTCAATTTCTAGCTTGTTCCCCACAAAATTCATGTATTCTTGGATTATCCTCTTGTAACTTCTTAATTCACCTCTTTTCTTACTAAGCCTTTCTAAATCGACTTCTTTGGCTATCTGTTTAACTTTCTCCATATCCTTGCCGTAAATACACCCCTTTCGGCTAAACGCCTTAAACCCGTTCCATTCTGGCGGATTATGAGAAGCCGTAATCACAATTCCCGCGTCCTTTTGAAGGCGATATATTGCAAAATAGAGTAGAGGTGTTGGAACGATACCGATATCAGTAGCGTCGCAGCCTGAAAGTAGGCCGGAAACCAAGGCTTTGCTAAGTTTTTCTCCGCTTAATCTAACGTCTCTGGCAACCAACACTTCTTTGTCTTCCCCTAAGAAAGTTGCAAAAGCGGCTCCTATTCTAGTCGCAACTTCCTCTGTCAAATCTTCACCAAAAACACCCCTTATGTCATAAGCTCTAAAAATGCTGTCAAAGTTAGATTTTCCAGACGCTGTCACAGATAATAACCTCTTACACTCTATTTTTTCGTGAGATTACTTAAATTCATGCTTTGGCGCTCGACTACAAAGAGAAAAAACATTATTTTTATCTTTTTATCTACGGAGACTCTGAACTCTGGTTCAAATCATTCTTTTGGGAGAATGGCTTCCCAGATTCCGAATCCACCCACTGTTTCTTCCCTCTCAACGGGGTTGTACCATTTTTTTGTCGTCCCGACTTTAGATCGCATTTTCCATTTGAAGGATTTTGATTCTCTGTCTATCCTCTCCAGCAGGCTTTCTATTTTTTCAATTATTTTCTCTCTGTCTTCTTTTTCAAAAAGGCTGGAATCAATTTCGGCTTCTGCGCCCAACTTGTCTATCTCTGAAACAAACTTCTTGATTTTTTTGAGGTTGGTGGTGGCAGTATACCAGAATCCCCAATCTCCTGATAGGAGTTTAGCTATGTATGAGGCGTCTATACTTTCCTTTTCTCCTTTTTCCTCAATTTCATGGGTTCGCAGTAGAATCAGACAGTCTTTCAAATCCTTTACGCTAAATGCTTCCCACATTTGTATTTTCTCGAGTAGAATGTCGGTTACAGTGATGGTTGGGTTATCTAGTTCAAGTCTCCCTTTGAAGTCCACTGGATGATTAGCTACTATTAACTTGTCATAGAACACGTCCACGTAAAACCAGCCCTTTGGATGATAATATATTTGTCTCTCAGAAGCAGCTGAAGAAAGAGTTGCCCTTCTCTTGGCGTATCCCATGTCACTAAAGAAATCCTTAATCTTATCCCTATGTTTGCGGTAAGACATGAAATCTATATCGCTGTATTCTTGGCCTTTCACAACTCCTGTTCCCGTTCTGCCGAGTTTCATTGCGAAGTCCCTGAACTCTTGGCAGTGTATCGCTACTCCTAATCCGCCCATAATTCTTAGGATCATGCCCTTCTTTTCAGCTTCTTCAACTATAGTTTCAGCTTCTTGCAGAAACACTTTTGTGGGAACTATCCCTTTCCAGTCTTCAGGCAGTTCTCTTCTAATTTCTTTATCGAGCATCCAAGACATTTACACGTATTCTCCTCTAGCCTTCTATTCTTTGGAGCCTAATGATCTTGTTGCCTTTAAATTCGATTAAGAACGCCCTCAGAATTCCCTCTGCATATTCGCTTCCAGGGTTGACGCAGTATGTTCTACCGATTTTGATTGAACCAGATGCTTCGTGTATGTGCCCATGCAATCCCAGAAAAGGTTGGTGCTTTTCAATCATCTTTCTAACGGCTTTGGAACCCACTGGAACCATGATGACTCTTCCTCCTTGGATCACGGGGTTCAAGTCATCGTCGAGCAATGGGGCTTCGTCCAACTTAGTTTGGTAGGGTGGAGCGTGAAAGTTGAATATGGCTGATTCAGGGTTTTTTAGTTGAGAGATGTATTTTTCCAGTCTCGTCTCAAGTTTTTCGTCGTCATCTTCCCTAGTGGTTTTCCAAGGACTGGGATTGACCCAACCAGTGCTTATCATTTCATGGGTTTCATCGATTTCTATCACTTTTGCTTCGGCATTAATTACGTCTGGGTGATCTCTGATTAAGGCGTCTACTGGGAATCTGTCGTCATTTCCGGGACATACGATTACTTGGGTTTCGTTTGGAACTTTCTCGCGGATTAGGTCAAGCCAGTTCTTGAGCGTCGAGTTCATAACTTCGGAGAATACTGCATCTACTTTTGCGCGGTTTTTACTCATTTCCTCGAATTCTTTTTCGTTGGTCAAGTATGGGTAATATCCTATCCCTCGAACGTCCTTGACTGCTTTTTCCAATCTGCTTGAGTCGATTAGATGATTTTTGCCCATCAGGTAGTAAGCGTATTTTCCATCTTTCCTCTCAATGATGGGAACGATCATCTTTCCAGTTAGGTCTCCTCCGCAGATGGCTACGTTTGCTTTCAGCATTGATGAGGCGTTTAGAAATTTTCTCCAAACTCCTTCGGATCCATGCATGTCGGTGGCGAAGAGAATCGTTGTTTTTTTGTCTTTCTTTCTGAATAGAGGTGTCAATCAAACCATTCCTGACTAACGTTCTGTATTCCTCAGGGTCATGGGGATATTTAAGTTTACACATTGTTCTAAGGAAAATCTTAAATTCTCTAAAGGTCAAATGGAAAGAGCGTTTGAACAACTAAGGTGGATAAAAAGATGGGTGAAAGTAAACCTGGATTGTTCGCTAGAGAGGCTACTGGGCTGGTCAGAGAAGTAGGTTTCATGCTGGGAGTAATCATCATAATGTCTCACGTTGTCGGCTTAGGATGGCAGAAAAGAGCATTCCAATTCACCGGCCCGAGGCCGGTGCCAACGGATCAGCTTCCACTCGGTCTTCCAGCCATATTCTGGGCTTTCCTAGTCTGCGGCATACTAGTCATGATCACAGGCTACGCAGCTGGATACGTTACCGCTGCCATGCCAAGATCCGGCGGCGGATACGTAACCATTTCAAGAGTCATCCACCCAGTCGTGGGATATAACGCAGGCTGGCTAATGTTCCTCGCTGAAGCGTTTTCCTACGGATTAATCGGGGTAGCAGTCTTTGAAGCGATTGGGATATTCTTTGACATTGCCCTAGCACCGCAAAAGATAGGGTGGGCTAGCGATCCATGGATATTACTCACTGGAGGCCTCGTGATCATCGTGATTTTCACGGCACTTGCTTTGTTCGGAGTAAGACTCTACGGTTGGCTTATGCACGGAATGTTCTGGCCTACGCTTATAATTACAATTGGCTTCTTTGCCATGTGGATAGCTGGTGCAATGGACCCCAGCGTAGTCACAAAGGGCGTGACAGACGTTATGGGAGCAGCGCCATCGGAATTCATGACTCAAGCAATAAATTCTGGAATGACAAATCCTGCAAATGTAGTAGGTTTCTACGACGCCTTCTCATATGCACTTGCAGGAGCATTCTGGGCCTACATGGGATGGTATTCAGTAACTTTCATCGCTGGAGAGGTCAAGGAAGCAAACAAGAAACTTCCAATGGTAGTTCTGTCATCTGGCTTAATAATAATGCTAATTTATCTAGGGGCGTCATCTTTTTCAGCGATATCAACTATGGGCGTAGCTGAACAGACAGTTGGCGGACACAAATGGAGTTTCTTCCAAGCATACTCTTGGCTAAGCTATGGTCCTCTAGATGCCGCACAAAAGGTAGCACGTGACGCCGCGATTCCTAATTTCCTAGGCGCCTGGAGCACTGGAATTGCATCAATCATCGCCGTAGGCATGGACATGAGCTGGCTTTCAATTGTGATAGCGATAGGCGGCGTTCTATGGCTTGCAAACGATATACCACCGTTCCTGCTGGTCGCATCTAGAACCTTTTTCGCCATGTCCTTTGACAGAATGATGCCTGAAAAGTTTGCAGAAGTCAGCGAGAGATGGCACTCACCAACTTGGTCACTTATTATCACCGGAATCTTTGGAGTCGTTGGATGTATAGCTGAGGCCGAGTCGGTGAAGCCACTTTTCGGTGAAACAGCGTATTTCTCGTTTGCAGGGGTTGTTGGAACAGACATATTCGATGCGGTCTTCTTAACTCTCTTCTGCGTATCATGTATGTTGCTTCCGCTGGAGAGAAAAGAAATCTATGACCGGGCTGCAGTCAAGCATTCGGTGGGAACAGTGGTAGGACTAGGTGCTGTTGCAACGCTGGCCGCGGCCTACTGCCTAGCAACCTTCGTAAAGGAGTCTGTTGGCTTCATCTTTACGCCTGTGGGTCCTGGGAACATGGCAAGCTTCTTCGGCTTCTGGGGCTGCATCGCTATTGGAATTCTGCTGTACGTCTACTACATGTACAGAAACGCAACAAAAGGCATCGACATGAGAACGCTATACATAAGCATCCCACCAGAGTAGCTTTAAATAGCTTCACCCCCTTTTCTTTTTGGTTTTCAATATCGACTATTGGGTGTGCTAGATGTCTCAAGAATTGAACTTCATCGTCGACATGATGGAAGAGCAACTAGCCAGGGGAAATTTAAGATGGTTAGCGAATTTCACAGAAATCTACAGAGACTTTGCCTTAGGCGACTTCGTAGTTCCTATTTATGCTGTGGGAAGTCTAACAGAGAAAGGATTCTTCCTTTCCAGAATATTCTCATTTTTCGTAACGCCAAAGTATAAGATTCACTTTCTCCTGTATACATCCGCTGAACTTAGCGTCAAATCTCTGAGAAAGATTATTTTATCATGTAAACGCAAGTTTGGCGCCGATGACTGGATATTTATTACGTTAGTTCACAGCAAACCCCTCGAGAAAAACGTGA
>JAOUPL010000074.1 GCA_029879825.1 Candidatus Bathyarchaeota archaeon | reverse complement strand
TTTTTTTTCGAAAATTCGGAGAACCAGCTTAGATTATGTTAACATCTTGGCGGTCGGATAGCCTCAGTTGTCCGTCCGTTGGTCATCTGAGGTTCCCTAGCAACGGGCTTCTTCACAGGCGGACCGCCAGAAATATGGATAAAGTTTCAAGTTAAAAGGCTTCTCATTATTCACGCTTAGCCCATAGTTCTCTCTTCAGCAGGTCTCTGACCGCTGCCCGAATGGCGGCGCTTCGACTTGGGTACATACCTGACCTCACAAGTTCGTCAAGCCCTACCAAATAAGCTTCAGGGAGCAAAACCGTTACAAGCTTCATCAATGTTTCACCTGACACTTAACATGTTATAGAGCGAATATGGAGCGATAGCCTTAATATCGTTTACTAGTCCAATCGCAAAATCATTTTCTGCTTATAAGTATAAACGACATAAAATGGTAAGTGATAACGGTAGGCGCGATGTGATAAACGTTGGAGCGGTACGCCTTCATCCTCTTGAACTTAGAGAAATTTTGGAATAGACTCTGCAACCGAAACAGAGCGGGCAAAACCGTGCACATGTTTGTTCGCAGAGGACTAGTTGGTCCAAAAAATGCTAAGCTACTCCTCTTTTATGTAACACATCCCCACAAAGAAATTCGCGGCGTCGGAGAATTCATCGAACGGATCACCGGAGACTCCGAGGACCTTTGGAAAACTTACGGCCACGAATCTTTGTTAAGATCATATGAAGAATACATGAACTTTCTGCAAGGAAGAAGAAAAGCAACCTTCATTAGGTTCAAAAACCTACGCGAACTTCTCACACCCAGATCATCAAACGTTATATCTCAAGTTATTGGGATAAGAAGAATGCCTCGAATGGGCAAGTACATAACCAAAGAAATGGCGGATAAATTAATCTGAGGGGGTTCGTGTAAATTGGAGGATTTTGATCCTAAAGAATTTGTGGACAAGCAGGTGGAGGAGATTAGGAGAGTTGTTGCAGGTGAGCGAGCCCTCATCGCGGTTTCGGGAGGGGTAGACAGCACAACCTCTGCTGCGTTAACCCACCGCGCCATAGGAGAGAACCTTCTTTGCGTTATGCTTGACGACGCCTTTATGCGGGACGGAGAACCTGAAAGGGTTGCTCAACTCTTATCTCAGCCTCCCTTAAACCTGCCGATAAAGGTGCTAAATGTTCAGCAACGTTTCTTGAGCGAGCTAAAGGGTTTGCGAGACGCTGAGGAGAAACGGACGAAGTTCAGAGAAACCTTTTACAAAACCTTGAGTGAAACCGCTGAGAAAGAGGGTTGCCGATTCTTAGTGCAGGGAACTATTCAAGCGGATATAGTTGAAACGAAGGGAGGAATAAAGACTCAACACAATGTATTAGCCCAGATAGGAATAAGTCCTACTGAACGCTACGGATTCCAAGTTATCGAACCAGTTGCATCTCTTTACAAGGAACAAGTGAGAAAGGTAGCCAGATACTTGGGAGTTCCAAAAGAACTGTCCGAACGGCAACCCTTTCCTGGACCAGGTCTCTCGGTGCGAGTCGTTGGAGAAATCAAGACTGCCAAGTTGGAGGCGCTTAAAAAAGCCACCGCCATAACTGAGGAAAACTTTGCCAAACATGGTCCCAGCCAGTATTTTGCTGCGGTTATTGACAACTTAGAGATGCCTCATCATCCGTGTATCGTGCATATACAAGAAACAGCGGCTCGATACCTTAATGTTCCAACGAGATATCTCTCTGTGAGCGTGTTTCAGGACAAGGCGACTGGAGTTAAGGGCGGTGAACGACACTATGGAGAAATTGCCGCCATCAAAGCTGAGACAGAAGATGGTCGCATCCATGAGGCAACCATCAAGGGTCTGGTCGCGCTTCAAACCAAAGTCGTCACGGAGAATCCTTCCTTCACCCGAATCTTATACGCCATCCGCGAAAAACCTCAGAAGCAACCTTATGTGATTTCCTTGCGAGCGATACAAACCCATGACTTCTTAACCGCCCAGGTATCTGAAATTCCTTGGACAACTTTGACGGAAACTGCGGAAAAGATTCTTGAAGCTTGCCCAAACGTTGCTGGTGTTTATTATGATGTGACGCCAAAGCCTCCAGCAACCGTCGAAATGGAGTGACGTGGGGGCCCTTTCAAGAAACGTATAAAGCTTCCAAATATCCAGTAGTAGCTGAAGGGACCAACATGACAAGAGTTAGGGTTCAGAAAATTGAGTCTATACGAGATCCTGAAGGAAACCTTGGAAAGCGCATAGAGTTGATTGAGGATCGGGTGATTCCGATGTTTGCGGTTAGACCTGCGACGGAGGAGGCGAGAATGGTTCAAGAGGTTGTCAAAACGTTACAGCAGCAGCTTCCCATGCTTACTAAGCAAACCCAGTTCGCCCTCCCAAAGATGATCCTGTTTCTGACAGAGCGAGAATATGAAAAACTTGGCATCGACTTTGACGTGAACCAAATTTACGAGTTGGATTTGTCGGGTCAAGCTATCAGGTTTAAAAGAGCACCCTAGCCAAAACACTTCGCATCTCCATTCAGCCTTTGAAATCCTTATTTTGAACTACGTTAACCCTTTTGTAATTGTTTAAGGGCAAAAAGGGTGCGAAGAAACATGACGGTTAGAGCTCACGTCTTTGTGAGCGGTAGAGTTCAAGGAGTTTTCTTTAGGTCAGAGACCCGTTACGAGGCGAAGAGAAGAAACGTTGCTGGCTGGGTTCGAAACACATCCGATGAGAGGGTGGAAGCGGTTTTTGAAGGAGAAAAAGAGGATGTGGAAAAATTGATTGATTTTTGTCGAAGAGGCCCTTCAGGAGCCAGAGTGACGAAGGTTGATGTTCGATGGGAAGGCTACACTGGAGAGTTCAGAGATTTTAAGATACGTTATGGATACAGACAATAACAAACACTATTTTAAAATAATCATAAAGCTCTCATCTAATACAACCGGAGAGACTTACCTTGCCAACCATTCTGGTAATCAACGACGATGGAATCCAATCAATTGGTTTGACCACCCTAAAAAAGCGATTGGATACGCTGGGAAACGTGATCGTTGTCGCTCCGAAGGATGAGAGAAGCGGCATCGGAAAAGCCCTAACCACCGATCACATAAAAATAATGGAAACTAAGCTGAGAGACGGATCAAAAGCATACGCAACAACGGGCACACCAGCCGACGCCTTCTTGCTCGCAGTAAACAAAATCCTGAAGCGCATGCCGGACCTGCTTGTAGCTGGAATAAACCTAGGTCCAAACCTTGGAATAGACGACTTGCTGAATTCAGGCACTTTAGGCGCCGCCTTGGAAGCCGCCATTCACCATGTGCCAGCCGTAGCCGTTTCCTACTGCATACCAAAAATCACCGAGAAAATGTCTGAAAAAGAGGAAGTTACGATGAAGGACTTAGAGCTAACCGCCACCCTCGCCCTTAAAACAGCCAAATATGTGTTGGAAAAGGGGATGCCTCCGGACGTGGACATCATTTCGATAAACGTGCCGGAAAAAGCTGATGCTAAGAGAATAAAAATCACCAGTTTGTCCTACAAGGGGTACGGCGACATCTACGTGGAGCAAAAGGAAGGATACAGAATCATAAGCTGGGCATTAACCGGCTACCCAGACGACAAGCTTGGAACAGATTTACACGCTGTCAAGAAGGAAAAATACGTCTCCATTACACCCATCAAAGTAGGATTTCTTCACAACACGAAGAAACTAAAAGATCTATTGAAAACTCTCTCCGCCTAACAACATGCGAATACATTAGTCTTTGCCGAAAACAGTTTCTTTCCGTCACCCCGATTCCCTAGGAACCTTAAAATGGGAATCCTTCCCGGCGCTAATATACTCTCCACCTAAGCTGCGGACAATAGACGCAATTTTCGCGAAGTTGTCAGAGCCTAAGAATCTACGCGTTTTTATCACGATATAATCTCCAGTTTCCTCAAAAATCAACATCTCCTCCAAATCCGAGGAAAACGACTCCCTAACATCTTCAACACCCCGCATCCCTTCCTTAGGGACAGCAGGAATCGCTGGAGCAGCAGTTGGAGCGCCAGCCGACTTAAGAGACTTCGAAATATCAGCAAGGTCTCTGGAAATCATGTTCAAGACGTTAAGAAGCTGATCAATTCTCCGAGACAATTCTTCGATGCTTGGCTTCCCTTCGCTCATCAACCTACCTCCACACATAATTATTTTACTACAGGTTCCTCATTTGTTTTATCCTAACCCCACCATTAGCCTAAAATAACTTAATAAAATCGAGAAAAACTTATTCAATAGACTAGAATTGTTAGAAATCGACGGCAGCCAGAAGAGCGGTAGCGGAACAATATTACGGCTATCCATCGCCCTAGCCGGCGTCCTCGGCGAGCCGTTGCACATCTACAACATCCGTCAAAGACGCGGCCAACCTGGACTGCGCCCCCAGCACCTTGAATCCGTGCTCACAGCCTCAAAGCTTTGCAACGCTGAAATGAAAGGCGCCACACTGGGTTCTCGCGAACTCTGGTTCAAGCCAGACGGCATCGTAAGTGGTGAGATCAGGGCGGAGATAGGCACCGCAGGAAGTATCCCTATGCTACTGTTAACTATTCTGCCCCTTTGCGCCTATGCTAAGGGCGCTGTTAGTGTCCAAGTTGTCAAGGGTGGCACTGACGTTCGTCACGCCCCTACCATAAACTATCTGAAGTATGTGCTTCTTCCCATGCTTGAGCGAATGGGGCTGAAGGCTTCCTTAACCGTCCGAAAATATGGTTACTATCCGAAGGGCATGGGTGAAGTCCTCTTGGAGGTTCAGCCTTGCTTCAAGCTCACTTCCATTCGCCTTGAAGAATTCGGAACAGTAGAAGAACTACGCGGTGTATCGATCTGCACTTTCTTGGAGGATCGGAAGGTGGCGGAGCGTCAAGCTAAGGCAGCCAATAGATACTTTAAAGATCATAGTTGTGAAGCAAAGATTCAAGTCGTCAACGACAGGTCTAACCCTCTCCAAAAGGGTAGTTCCCTAGTTTTGTGGGCGGAAACCAGCACGGGCGCGCTTCATGGAGGAGACGCTATAGGAGAACTTCGCAAGCCCAGCGAGGTTGTAGGTCGGGAAGCCGCTGAAAACCTATTTAGAGAGATCGAAGCCCAAGCTACGGTAGACGTTCACCTGGCCGACATGCTTGTGCCCTACATTGCACTGGCAGAGGGCAACTCAGTTTACCTGACTCGAGATGTAACAGATCACCTTGACACCAATATGTGGTTGGCTCAGAAAATTTTGGACGTAAAGTTACAAGCTACGAAAGCTGGGAATCTATATAGAATCGAGAAAAGCACGGCGTAGTGGAGGATGGAAATAATAAGTATGGTAACAGATACGATCCCTCTACTTTTTCATGGTTAGCATTTTGCTAAATCTTTAATTTGAATGGAGATAAATAACATAAACAAATGAAGAGATGGATAAACCATGAAGGAAGAGGAGTCCGAATCAAAAGAAACTAAATGTCACGGATGCGGGAAAAATGAATTCCGCTTGACCAGAATGACAGAACATCAGGTCTTGGCAGAATGCATTCACTGTGGGTACCCACACACTCTTGACTCAATTCTAGAAAATAAAAAGCGTTCTGCCTTGTTACAATGGTTCACAATACCGAAAGCAAGTGAAAGATGTGTAGAGTGCCGCTCTCCCTTAAGAGTATACGATATTAACTTTCAAACTGGTCGCGCACGCGCACAATGCGAACAGTGCGGTTTGCTTCACATCTACAAAAAAGATCGTCTTCATGGATGGCACATCGTGAGGATTACGAGACGCGTACATGTGC
>JAOUPL010000073.1 GCA_029879825.1 Candidatus Bathyarchaeota archaeon | reverse complement strand
AGAATAGGCAATATCCATCTACTCTCATAAAATTTCGCGCGCGACATTGTATTCGCCCTAATTTAAGACTATTTTCAATTGATACAATGCAACGTGCGTGCATTCGCCGTTATGCGAACCACTTGATTATTAGATAAACCTACATGATGTCTATGTGTGCTTGAAAAAGCGCGCGCACCGTATTATATTAGATTAAACTCGATACATTTCAATACTTTAAGGCAACTTATGCATTCTTGCGGAATAGGAGTTCCTTTATCACGGTCGGCCAAATATCCAAGATGATGAAGGCATTCTGCTTGATTTTGTTCTTTATTCGCTAATGTTTTTACAGAAGGGTTTCCTTTTTCCTTCAGGTGTTCACCAGAAAACACTTTTCGAATCTTTCTTAGCAACGAAAACAAACTCCTACGCTATCATGCTCTTTATGTTGATGTATATCATGTCTTAATATATCAATTATTTCTAATCTTGACATATATCAAATAATAAGATGTGTAGAGTGGATCCCCTGCTCAGAAACCAAACAAAAACGCGCAAAGCAAAGAAAAAAGGAAAAATGCGGGAGAACATGAACAAAATCTGATGCCCAGTCTTGATTTACGATTCATAAAGGCTAAGTCCCCATGAAGGTGAAACAAATGAGGTAGGAATATGTGTTCAAGCCCGTGTTTGCTTGAAGCATTCAGTGTTATTGTTGGTGTTAGAGAAATTGGCAGGAACGGATGCATGGCAAATCGTTGCGATTTTTTCATTCATGTTCATGGGAATCACAATTGCAGCACTATGGTTCGCACACTCCACCTCAAAAGTAGAAAGCAAAAAAGAGCTTCAAAAAAAGAAAATGGAAATAATAGACAAACACTTCAATGAAATGATGAGAATCGAATGCCCATATTGCAGAACAATTTACTCGCCCAACGAGCCAGAATGCCCGAATTGCAGAGCCAACACCAAAAAGATACTTTTCCCAGAAATGCCAGAATAGATTTCCAGGAACAAGAAATCCATTTTTACAATAGCCTTGTAGCCAGCGAAAACCTGCAATTTTTTGACAAAGTCTAAATCTCTAGCGAGACTGCGCGCGCATACGCCTAAAGTTTGTTACAGATTCATAAGCCAAGAGAATGTTACAACCAAACAACATACATCTATTTTCCTAGTATCTGGTCTTTGATGGAGCGTAAGTGCGCAAAACGTTTATATATTCGAGCTGTAATTCTAACGGTTTTGCTGGATGGTGGGGTGCGCAAAAGAAAAACTCCTTTCTCTCTCAGCAACTAAAAGTTTTTTTGGTTGCACGCGCGCCCCATTATTCAGATGTCAAGGAACCTCACTTAAAGCTTCTGGAACTAATTTCTATTTTCTCTGTGCGTTCTTCTAGTGGGGTAGAAGAATGTCCCTTCGCTACTTTGTTTTTCGTTTCTCCATCTCTTTAGCGAGTTTTGTGCCGAGGTCTTTGATGAGGTGCTCGAATTTTTTCGGGTTGGAAACAACTACAGGGATGATTTTCTCCTCGATTTCCTCAAGTCATCCCCGCTTAGTTCTTTTAAGAAAAATTTATGCATTCTATTCACAAGTAAAGGTTAGGGAGAACGCAACATGGCTAAGACAAAGAAAAGACAAAAGAAACCGAAGAAGGCTGAGACAACGGATATAGAAGAATACTTGAAACAGTTGCCTCCCCCTCCCGAAGAACACACTCATGAGTTGAAAATGGAGAAACGTCTCAAACGTATGCTTAAGGAACAGGAAAAGAAGGCGAAAAAGAACCTACGCGCGCGATAACTACGCCGGAAAAGGTTGCAGCCTTAGCCGTTTTCCTGGCGTCTGAGGATGGCGACGACATCACTGCGCAATCAATAGATGTGGGATCATAGGTACTAATTCCATTCGCGTGCATGTGTAAACGCTACATCTTCAGGCATGTTTTGTAATGACTCCCATCAAGTTTTTTGGCTCAGCCTACGCTCCCTATCGATGAACTCTCTCCTCAAAACTTTACCCGCCAAGCTTCTCGGAATCATGTCCACAAATTCCACTTCTCTAATCTTCTTGTATCCCGCAACCCTCTCTTCCACAAATTTGACGAGCCCCTCCTCGGTGGCTTCAGCTCCGCCCCTCAACAAAACGTAAGCCTTCGGAATTTCCCCAGCCACAGGATCAGGCTTGCCTACGACAGCGCAGTCGCCTACAGCTGGATGTTCGAGTAGTACGGCCTCAAGCTCGGCTGGCCCGATTGTGAAGCCCTTGTACTTAATGGTTTCTTTCTTGCGGTCAACAATGTAGAGGTATCCATCTTCGTCTATTTTTCCCAAATCGCCCGTGTAGAACCAGCCATTCCTAAGGGCTTCTGCAGTTTCTTTAGGCCTTTTCCAGTAACCAATCATAACCTGCGGGCCTTTAATGATGATTTCGCCAACTTCCCCGGGTGGAAGCTCCTTTGTGCCAGTCTCTATATCCACGATTTTTTGTAGAGTGTCTGGCACCGGAGGACCAACAGATTCCAGTTTTATCTGACAAAGAGGATTTGAATGAGTGACCGGCGAGGTTTCACTTAAACCATAACCTTGGGTAACAGTTACGCCGGTCAGTTTCTCGAATTTTTTTGCAGTTTCTGGAACCATTGGTGTGGCTCCGCTGCTGATGTACCGAAGAGACGATAAGTCGTATTGTTCAAGGAAATCAGGGAACTGGGCTAGCAAAGTGAGCACTGGCATAACGGTGCCTACAACTGTCACTTTGAACTTTTGGATGAGCTCGAGAAACTCTTCCATGTCGAATCGTTTCTGTATGACTATGCTGAGGCCAAAGCAAACAGAGGCGCAGATTAGAGTTGTCATTCCGTAGATATGGTAGAATGGAAGATGAGCTAGGACTATGTCGTCTCTTGTGCCTTCCAATCCATGGGTGAGAGCCAGCTGGAATATGTTGCTCACTATGTTATAGTGCGTGAGCATGCAACCCTTCGGAAGACCGGTTGTGCCAGCAGTGTACTGAAGAACCGCTAAGTCCTTTTTCGGGTTGATTTTCACTTTTGGCGGATTAGGAGGATACTTTTCTACAAGTTCCTTGAAGAGATAAGCATCTGGATGCCTTTTTTCTCCAACAACAATGACGTTCTTTAGCCTCGGCAACTTCTCTCGAATACTCTCTATTATGGGATACTGCTCTTCGTCCGCAATCACCATTATCGATTCTGAATCTTCAAGTTGATACTGGGCGTCTTTCTCCTTTAATGAAGGGTCCAAGGCTGTTACGGTGGCTCCAGTCTTCAAGATCCCGAAGAAGGCTAAGACAAATTCTGTGGAGTTCCACATATACAAAGCCACCGTGTTTCCCTTCTTTGCACCAAGGTCAGCTAGTGCTGTGGCGAGTTTGTCGCTAAGGGTGTCAATCTCCTTGATCGTCATCTTCTTTGGGGATAATATAATAGTCTTTTCTGGATCGAGTATAGCAGTAGTTTTCAGAACTTGAAATAGAGGTATGTCAGGGTAGAAAGGCCAGATGCCAATTTGGTAATATTTCCCGTACTTTCTGCGGGCGGTTTCTACTTCACCGGGTATGGGTTCAGGATAGAACGACATCGACATATTCAAATCCCAACATCCTTTTCTGTCTATTTTTACGTATTTATGAGTTAACAAAGATTTGCATATAAGTCGCGAGGTATATGCTGTTAGCCGCCGTGGGACACTGGAACTAGAACGATTTCGTCGCCATCCTCAACCTCGGTTTCAAGTCCCTGCAAAACGCTGATTTCCTTTCTATTAACAAGAATGAGTGCGTTTGGGCGAGCATCCTCAAGCTCTGGATCAACCAACGTTAGTTTAAACTCAGATGAAAAAGCTTCGATAAGTTTCTCGATTGTTTTTCTCACAGTTGCGGGTTTTTCCAATTTCACAAGAACTCGGTTTCTTCCAGAAAACTGTCGGAATATCCCTAGGAACTTAACTTCTACATTGATAACCATATTAACTCTATCCGATCAACTAGGCACTTTCGCCCGTGAAAAGTTCTACTATTTCAGACGCCAGTTGAACGAAGTCGTTCACTTGTTCCATCACCGCTTCGCTGTCCGACCTCGGTTTTTGCGCTATTTGTTGGATTGTCCTTTCAATTTCAACAAGAAACTTCAAGATTGGGTCTTCAACAAATTGTTTCGTGTAAAGGGTTTCGTGGACTATCGTCGCAATAAAAGTGGGTTCTCCTAGGCTATAATAGATGGCTGCTTGAGCCTTTCTCAAGGCTTCAAAAACCAAACTTGGCGCCATGTACGGCGTTTTTTGAGCCGCAGTCAATTCTGCCTTTGCTTCTCTGAGATAGCGCAAAGCCCAGCCTTTTCGATAGTTATTCATCATCGACAACCTAAGTGGCCCCCCTTTCCGCAATCTTTTCAGTTTACAGTATGGAACACATAAGTGATTATAAAAGATGCCGTAGCTTCCAAGGCTTGTTTTCCCTTAGGTTAGCTGTAAGAAACGTATTTAAAGGAAGATTACAATGGTGACAATCTCAAAAGGAGCCTCTGCAATGGAAGAACCAAAGCGAATAGAATATCCACCCCATCTCAAGTGGATGCTAAAACGAGCCTTGGACGATCCCGAAGGTTTTTGGGGCGAAATTGCCCAAGAACTCCACTGGTTCAAACCTTGGAACAAAGTTTTCGAGTGGAATTACCCCTTTTTCAAATGGTTTAAAGGCGGTGTTACCAACTTATCTTACAACTGTGTCGATTATCACGTGAAGAAGGAAAAAGGAAACAGGGCGGCTATTATTTGGGAAAATGGAGAAAACCAAGCAACTAGGGTTTTGACGTATAATCAATTACTTTTCGAGGTAAAAAGATTTGCAGCGGCGCTAAAGGCCTTGGGCGTAAAGAAAGGTGATAGAGTAACCATTTACATGCCAATGATTCCCGAAGCCATCATCGCGATGTTAGCCACCACAAGAATCGGAGCCATACATTCGGTTGTTTTCGGAGGCTTTGGGTATGGAGCTTTAGCCGATAGAATACAAGGCGCGGGTTCCGAGATTGTCGTCACCACGGATGCAGGATACAGAAAAGGTAAAACTGTTTCCCTGAAAGGAGTAGTGGACCAAGCCCTGAAGGAAGCTAAGGGTGTTAGAAAAGTTATCGTGTTAAATAGGGAGCCAGAAGAACCTCCCATGATGCCAAGAAGGGACATATATTGGGAGGAAGCCCTTGACAAAGGTAAGGGAACAAAAGCAGAAGCAGTTCCAATGCGGTCTGACGAGTTGGCTTTCATTCTTTATACATCTGGAACCATGGCAAAGCCTAAAGGCACGGTTCAGCCTCACGGAAGCTATCAGGTTTACATTTACGCCATGGGCAAGTGGGTCTATGACATGAAGGAAACCGACGTGTGGTGGTCTACTTCGGACATAGGCTGGATCGTAGGTCACAGCTACGTTGTTTATGCACCCTTACTCTTCGGTTGTTCAACGATCATGTACGAAGGAGTTCCAGACTACCCAACCCCAGACATATGGTGGAAAGTAGTGGAAAAGAACCTAGTAACGCAGATGTGGATATCCCCGACAGGCGCTAGAGCACTAATGAAATACGGGGACAAATGGCCTAAAAAGCACGATCTAAGCTCCGTGAGGCTGGTGGTCTGCGCTGGAGAAGTTCTGAACCCTCCCGCTTACGAATGGCTTCAGAAAACAGTTTTCGAGGATAGAATACCAGTAATCGATCACATGTGGCAGACCGAGAGCAGTGGACCCATGGTTGGAAACCCCTACGGAATTGCCATGCTTCCCATAAAACCGGGATCCGCAACCATTCCTTTGCCCAGCATTGACGCTGACATCGTGGATGACGAGGGGAAACCTCTTCCTGTTGGTGTAAAGGGAAACTTTGT